>DATJTX010000039.1 GCA_035502855.1 Candidatus Baltobacteraceae bacterium | reverse complement strand
GGCAAGGGCATTTTCCGGTGCGGGTCTTCGTTGCATCCTCGGTCACAGAGCGCGTTGCTATGCTCCCTCGGATGCGCCTCGATTCGCACCGGAAAATGCTCCTTGCGATCGGTACAGCGACTTCTTCAGAGCTTCCCTAGGCCGTCTGCTCGGGTGCGGCGAGGGGCGGCGTCCGCCGCACTGCATTCCTTTGACACCCGGTGAACCTCCGGTTCGCTTCGCATTCCCGCTCTTCGCGGTACGCTTTGCGCCCTGTGCGCAGGCATTGTAGTAGATGTACGGGCTGATCGGCTGCGCCGACGGCGTCGGCCGACCGGTCGCGCCGGCGTGCGCCGTCCAAAACGTCTGCTGCTGCGCGCCCGCGCCGGTGCTCGCGGCGGCGACGAGGGCCAGGGTTGCGAGGAGAAGAGCGGCGCGTTTCACCGTTCGAGTGTATCACGCAGGCCCTGCGCAGATTGGGGAAGGTTGACCGGGGTCGCGGCCGTAACTGTGAGGCGTTTTGGACAAACGACGTGTCGTCGTCACCGGCCTCGGCGCGGTGACTCCCCTCGGAAATACCCATGAAGAGTTCTGGAGGCGCCTGATCGCCGGAGAGTCCGGCGTGGGTCCGATCACCAGTTTCGATGCGAGCGCCTTTACCACGCGGATCGCGGCCGAGGTCAAAGACTTCAAACCCGACGAACTGATCGGGCGCAAGCTCTCGCGGCGGATGGACCCTTTCACGCAGTATGCCTTCGTCGCCGCCAAAGAGGCGATTGCCGATTCGGCGATGCCCGAGGATCAGGCGTTCAAGGACCAAGTCGGCGCGATTATCGGCAGTGGGATCGGCGGCATCCAAACCTTCTGGTTCGAGTCGGAGAAGGCTGCGCAGGTCGGCAACTGGACCAAGACCTCGCCGTTCTTCATCCCGATGCTGATGTCGAACGCGGCTCCGGCGCACGTTTCGATGCAGTACGGCTTTCGCGGACCGATCTTTGCCGCGGCGAGCGCGTGCGCGTCGGCCAACGACGCGATCGTCACCGCCTACAACGCGGTCGCGTATGGTGATGCGCTGGCAATGATCACCGGCGGATCGGAGGCCTGCATCTCTCCGCTCGCAGTCGGCGGCTTCTGTTCGATGAAGGCGATGTCGACGCGCAACGACGAGCCCACCCGAGCATCGCGTCCGTTCGATCGGGAGCGCGACGGCTTCGTGCTCGGCGAGGGTGCGGGTATTCTCGTTTTCGAGGAGTACGATCACGCGCTCGCACGCGGAGCGAAGATCTACTGCGAAGTCCTGGGCTACGGTCAGTCGGCCGACGCGTATGACCTGGTCGCGGTCGACCCGGACGGCAACGGCGTCGCGCTTGCGTTTGCGCGCGCGTTCAAGTCGGCCGGTATCGGGCCGGACGACGTCGATTACATCAACGCGCACGGAACCTCGACCCCGATCGGCGATCCAGCCGAATCGAAGGCGATCGAAAAAGCCTTCGGCGCTCATGCCCCGCAAATCGGCGTGAGCTCGACCAAGTCGATGCACGGCCACGCGCTCGGCGGGGCCGGCGGTCTCGAGGGCGTGGCGACCGTGCTGGCGGTGCAGAACGACATCATGCCGCCGACGATCAATTACGAATTTCCCGATCCCGAGTGCACGCTCGACTACGTGCCCAACATCGCGCGCAAAGCGCCGATCGAGGTCGCGCTCTCGAACTCATTCGGATTCGGCGGGCACAACAGCGTGATCGTTTTTGGAAAGGTGCGCTAAGCAGCGCACGTGCAGGATGGCCGGCGAGAATCGCAGACGGCGTCTGCGGGGGCTGCTGGCCCGCGCCGGCGTTCGCGTGGCCGGCGATCTGGCGCTGATCGAGCAGGCCTTCGTGCATGAGAGCCACGCCAAAGAGCGCGGCGCTCGGTCGAACGAACGGATGGAATTCCTCGGCGATTCGGTGCTCGGATTCATCACCGCGGGGTGGTTGTTCGAACGTTTCCCCGAGGAATCCGAGGGCCGGCTCACCGTGCGCAAGGCCGCAATCGTCAATGACGCGCAGCTTGCGCACTCGGCGCGCCGGCTCGGTTTCCCGGAGCTGCTCGAGTTGGGGACGGGGATGCGTAACGCGGGCGGAGCCGAGAACAGCTCGATTCTCGCCGATGCGTTCGAGGCGTTCGTGGCGGCGCTGGCGCTGCGGTACGGCATCGAGAAGGCTCGAACGTTCGTGATCCGCGAGCACGTCGAACAGCTCGAGCATACGCCGGAGGCCTTACTCGACCCCAAAACGCGCCTGCAGCACTACGCGCAGGAGCACCTCTCGGCAACACCCGTGTACCGCGACCGCAGCCGCGGCACACCGCAGCAGCCGCACTTCTCCTCGAGCGTGCAGGTCAAGGGAAAGACGTTGGGAACCGGCAGCGGTCCATCGAAGAAAGCTGCACAGCAAGCCGCGGCAGAAGCGGCTCTAGCCTCTCTTTTCTCGGATTAGGGAATGCATCTAAAGAAGATCAAAGCCTTCGGATTCAAGACGTTTGCCGAGGCCACGGCTCTCGATTTTGACGAGGGCATCACTGCGATCGTCGGGCCGAACGGATCGGGGAAGTCGAATCTGGTCGACGCCTTTCGCTGGGTGCTCGGCGAGACGTCGAGCCGCAGCCTGCGCTCAGGCAAACTCGAAGACGTGATCTTCGCCGGCAACGATAAGCGAAAGCCGCTCGGTCTCGCCGAGGTCTCGCTCACCTTCGACAACGCCTCGGGGCGCTTGCCGATCGAATTCAGCGAGGTCGAGATCACGCGCCGCGCGTACCGCGCCGGCGAGAGCGAATACTTCATCAACCGCAATCAAGTGCGCTTGCGCGACATCGTCGAGCTGTTGATGGGGACGGGGCTCGGGCCGGGCTCGTATTCGATCGTCTCGCAAGGCCAAATCGATTCGATTCTCACCAGCAAGCCGACCGAACGCCGCGCGCTCTTCGAAGAGACGGCCGGCATCAACAAGTTTCTCTCGCGCAAGCACGAGTCGATGCGGCGCCTCGAACAGACCGAGAACAACGCGATTCGCATCAACGACCTCATCGCCGAACTCGAGCGGCGCATGCCCGAGCTCGACGCGCAGGTGCGCCGCGCCAAGCGTTACCGTAAAGTGAGCACGCGCGTGCGCGATCTCGAGATTCTCTCGTACATTCGCGCCAGCGCGTCGCGCCGCGGCGAACGCGAAACACTGCGGGTGGAGCTCGAGAAGCAAGAGGAAATTCGCGGCGCCGCCGCCGGGAAGGTCGCGGAACTCGGCGCGAACCTGGCCGAGCTTCGCACCCGCGCCTATCAGCAAGAACTGCAACTCGAAGAAATTCGCGGACAGGCGCAGAGCAAACGCGCCGAGCTTGCGCGCATCGAAGCCGACTATGCCGCCGCGCTCGCGCGGCGCGAAGCGCTCGAAGCGCAGTCGACGCAGACGCATGAAGACGCGGCGCGCGTGCAGGCTGAGCGCGAATCGCTCGCCGCGACGATCGCGCGGCTCGAAGCGCAGCTCGCGCCGCTCGCCGCCGAGTTGGACGCCGCGCGAGAGGGCGAGTTGGCGGCGCAGACGACGCTCGCGCAAGCCCGCGCACAGCTCGATTCGATCTTCACCCAACTGCGCGAGGTCGAAGCGCACGCCTCCCAGGTCGCCGCCAAACGCGCCGAGCGTCGGGTTCAGGGCGAGAACTCGCGCGCCGAAGCCGAGCGGCTCGAGGGCGAGGCGCACGCCGCGCGCGAACTCGTCGCGCAGCGCGAACTCGCCGCCGGGACAGCCGCGCAAAAATATGCCGAGCGCGAGATGCGGCTCGCAGCGCTCGAAGCGCAATCTTCCGGCGCGCGCGATAGCACCGATCGCGCCGAAGAAACGCTGGCGCTGGCGCAAAGCCACCTCGCCGCCGCGCTCGAGGCGCACCGCGATCAAACCGGCGAGGTCAAAGCCGCCGAATCGCGCCTGCACACGATCGAAGAACTGGAGAACTCGCTCGAAGGGCACGTGCCGGGGACGCGCGCCGTCGTCGAAGCGTGGCAGCGCGGCGAGCTGCGCGGCATCGAAGGCATCGTCTCCAACGTCATCACGACCGACGAGCGCTATGCGCGCGCGATGGACGTGGCCTTCGGTGCGCGTCTTTCGAACATCATCACGGCGACCTCGGAAGATGCCGAGCACGCGATCGAGTTTCTCAATCGCAGCGAGCAGGGACGCGCGACGTTTTTGCCGCTCGACACGCTGGGCAATCGCGACGCCAAGGCTCTGACGGCGGAACTCGAGCGCACGAGCGGCGTAATCGGCTACGCGCACACCCTGGTTCGCACGCAGCCGCAGTACGAAGGCGTGGTGCGGTTCCTGGTGGGGAACGTGCTGGTGGTCGACACGCTGCAAACGGGCATTCATCTGGTGCGCGAGCGCGGCTTGCGCGATACGATCGTGACGCTTTCCGGCGAGCAGATCGCGGGCGGCGGAGCGATCACCGGAGGGCGCTTCAAGCGCGAGCGCTCGATTCTCTCGCGCCGGGTACAGGCGCAGAGCCTGCGCGAAGCGCTCACCGGGCTGCGCGCCAAGCTCGAATCGCTCGAACGCGCTGCCGGTGAAGCGACGGGGCGCGTCGAGCGCGCGGTTGCCGCACGCGATGCCGCCCGCGAGCGCCTGACGAAGATCGAATTGCAGAGCGCGGAGCTGCGCACCGAGATGGCCTCGCTGGCGGGCGAACTCGAGCGGATGCACGATGAAGTCACGCGGGCGCGCGCGCACGTCGAGGAATCGCTCAACCGTGCGCGCGAGGCGCGCGAGCGCGAGCGCGTGCTCGAAGCGCCCGAGCCCGAAGCGATGGCGAGCGACGAAGAGCGCGCGCACTTTGAAGCCGAGCTGGCGCGCGCGCGCGCCGAAATCGCGCAGGCCGAAGACGCGCAGCTGGCTGCGAGCCGGCGCGCGGGCGATTTGCGCGAGCGCGCCGCGGCACTGGCGGCCGAGCGGGATGCTTCGCGCGGCCGTTTGGGAATGCTCGACCAAGACAGCCAGCGCGCGCGCATCGCGCGCGAAACGATGCTTTCCGAAATCGGCTCGCTGGCCGAGCAGACGCGCAGTTCGCACGCGCACCTCGAAGGGCTGCACCGCGGGGTAAGCGATCTGGACGCGAAGCTCGATACGGCGCGGCGCGAGCGCGAGAGCATGGCCAACGCGCTGCTGCAGCTCGAAGCCGATCTTCGTACGGCTGAACACGAGGAACGCGAAGCGGCCGCCGGCGGCGAGCGTCAGCGGACGCGTCTGGCCGAGATCGAGGCGGAACTCGGGATGTTGGTTTCGCAGTTCGCGCAAAACCCGGCAACCGACGAGGAATGCCGCGACGTCGAACAGCGCTACGCCGAAGAACCCGACAGCGTGCTCGACGACTTGCTGCGGTTGCGCGACGAACTCGGGCGTCTCTCGGCCAACGTGAATCTCAACGCCGAAGCCGAACGCGAAGAGCTTAGCGAGCGCGAGGCGTTTCTGCGCACGCAAATGGAGGATCTGGCCAAAGCGCGCGAGACGCTGCTGGAATCGATCAAAGAAATCGAAGCGCAGTCGCAAACGCTGTTCAACGAAACGTTCGACAAAGTGGCGAGCGCGTTCGCGCAGATGTACACCAAACTCTTCCCCGGGGCCGAGGCCAAGATGTGGCAGACCAACCCCGAGAATCTTTCCGAGACCGGCATCGAGATCGCGGTCGCGCCGCCGGGCAAGAAACAGATGCCGCTCACGGCGCTCTCCGGCGGCGAGCGCGCGATGACGGCCGCGGCGCTGATCTTCGCGCTGATCGCGGTCAAGCCGTCGCCGTTCTATCTGCTCGACGAGGTCGACGCCGCGCTCGATGACGCGAACGTGGAGAGCTTCTCCGACATGGTGCGCGAACTGGCGGGCGATTCGCAGATGATCATCGTGACGCACAACAAGAAGACGATGGAATTGGCCGACCGCATGTACGGCGTCACGATGAAGGAGCCGGGCGTGAGCACGATCATCGCGGCGACGCTCTCGAGCGAACGTCATCCGGAGCTTGCCCTTGCCTGACCGCACCAGGCCGGCGGCGCTCTTCTCTCTTTCGGACAAGAACGGATCGGTCGATCTGGCCCGCGCGCTGCATGAACGCGGGACGGTGATCTACGCGACCGGCGGCACGCGGCAATATCTGCAAAATCATGGCGTGCCGGCGCACGACGTCGGCGAGATGACCGGTTTTCCGCCGCTTTTCGACGGCCGCGTCAAAACGCTGCACCCGAAAGTCTTCGGCGCGATTCTCTACGATCGCGACGACCGGGCGCATCAAGAACAAGCCGAGAAGTACGCGATCGCGCCGCTCACGACGATCGTGGTGAATCTTTATCCGTTCGAAGCGACGGTGGCAAAACCCGGAGCGGCGCACCGCGAGGCGATCGAGCAAATCGACATCGGCGGCGTCGCGCTCTTGCGCGCGGCGGCGAAGAACTTCGATCACGTCGCGGTGCTCACGCATCCCTCGCAGTACGCGCCGTTCATCGAGGCGTTGCGTAAGGACCAAATCCCGGCGCAGATGCGGCGGGAGCTGGCGATCGCGGCCTTCGAGCGCACCGCCGAATACGACGCGGCAATCGCGCACTATCTCGCGATCGAAGGCTCGGTGCTGCCCAGTGAGCTGCCGGGCGCGCTGACCGTAACGCTGCCGCTCGCGCAGCGCTTGCGCTACGGGACCAACCCGCAGAATCGCGCCGCCTTCTACCTCGACCGTCCCGATCGTTTGCCCGAACAGCTGCACGGCAAGGCGCTCTCGTACAACAATCTGCTCGATCTGGACGCCACCCTGCGCATGCTTTCGCGCGCGCCGATGGGCGCGGAATTCGGCAGCGAGCACGAACGTTTCGTGCGGGCGGCGGTCGTGAAGCACACGGTGCCGTGCGGCGTGGCGCAGCGTTCGAGCGTCGGCAAGGCCGTGCAGGATGCACTCGAGGCCGATCCGGTCTCGGCCTACGGCGGGATCATTGCGACCGACGCACCGATCGATCTTGAAGCGGCGCAATCGCTGACGAAATTCTTTCTCGAGATCGTGGCTGCACCGGGCTTCGATCGCGACGCGCTCGAGCTGCTGGCGAGCACCAAGAAATTGCGCGATCTGCGCATCATGCGTTTTCGATCCTCGCTTCCGGACGAGTTGGCGCGCGAGCTGCGCGTGCGCAGCGCGCTCGGCGGCGTGCTCGCTGAAGACGACAATCCGAGCGCGCCGGCCGAACACTGGCGCGTCGTCTCGAAACATCAACCGAGCGCGCAAGAATGGCACGACCTCGCCTTTGCCTGGGACGTCGTGCGCCACGTGAAATCGAACGGGATCGTGATCGCTCAGGGCGGCACGACGCGCGGCATTTGCGCCGGCCAAACCAATCGCGTGAGCGCGGTAGAGATTGCAGCGCATCGCGCCGGCGAGGCGGCTCGCGGCGCGGCCTGCGCAAGCGACGGGTTCTTTCCGTTCGCCGACGGCCTCGAAGCGGCGGCGGCGAGCGGTTGCACGGCGATCATCGCGCCGGGCGGTTCGATCCGCGACGAGCAAGTCATTGCCGCGGCCGATCGCCTCGGGGTATCGCTGGTCTTCTCGTCGTACCGGTATTTCTTGCACTAGACTTTACCGGCCAAAGCTGAAGCTTTGTCCGTTAAAGTCGCGCGGCTTCGCTCGCGCTATACTCTAGCAATGCCACGATTTTTGCATACGTCGATCTTCGTCAACGACATGGACGAATCGATCGATTTTTACACCAACAAGCTCGGGCTCGAACTCCTCGACGGGCCGTTCCACTATCCCGGCAACGCCGACATGGCGTTCGTCGGCTCGGATTGGAACGCGTACATCGAGCTGGTCTACGATCTCGAAGAACATCCGCCGTACGCGATCGGAAACCGGTACGAGCACCTGGCGATCGAAGCCGACGGCGAACTCGAACCGTACATCAAAAAACTGCGCGAGCAGGGCGTTAAGATTCTCAAAGACGTCTACAAATCGCCGAGCGGGACGCGCGCGATCGCGTTCATCGAAGATCCGAACGGCATCCCGGTCGAGGTGCTCGAGAAGCGCAAAGCCGCCGTGCTCTCTTAACGATAGACGAACGGATCTGACGGCGGCGGTACCGGCGCCAGATGCTCGACGCGCAGACGAAGCATACCGTCGTGCGATTCGAGTGCGCCGCTCGCGTGTAGCCAGCGCCCGTTGAAACGTGCGACGTTGCGATCGAGCGCGAGCGCAACGGGCGCGGCGTCGGCGCGGCAGCAGACGATCGCGTAACGCACCAGGGCCGATACCGTGCGTGAGCTCACGGCAACACCGGTGAAGTCGACGTGTTCGCCCGGAAACGCATCGGCGAGCGTGGTTTCCGTGGCGCGATACACCGGCGCGGGCGCGCCGGCGACGGCCACGGCGAGCAGGAGGGCCGGTAGCAGGCGAAACGACGCGCTCGGTTTTGCGCGTTCGCGCCAGGCGGCGTACAAGCAGAACAGCGCGCACAGCGCGAGCGGAACCGCGAGGCGCGGGTGTACCAGCGAGGCGCCGCCGCGCCCGGCAACGAGGGCGCAGACCAGCGCCAGGAGCACGTAGGCCCACCGATCGCGCGCCGCGCCGTGCGCTCGCGGCGAGCGCAGCGCGTAGACGTCGAGGATCCCAGCGGTGCACAGCACGCCTGCGGCCGCGAGCGGCTCCGGCGCACGCAGCGATGCCGCCAACGCGATACCGCCGAGTGCGCATGGCGAAACGATCGCGCCGAGCAGCGCACCCGCCGTAAATAGCGCAACGGGCGGCAGCACGCGCAGCGGGAGCATCGGAACAAACGCCGCTGCCGCTGCGGCAAGCAGTGCCGCCGGTGCCAGCCGATGCACCTCGCCGAGCAGATCGCCGCTCTCCGCGTGAGCGCATCGCCGCGCGCGCCGTGCAACGAAGCTCGCCGCAGCTACGCGCGCGAACGCCGCCGGAAGTCCGAACAGCGCCGCCGTCGCAATCGCCGCCGGAATCGAACGCGCCGACGGACCGCCGGTGCAGCCGCAGCCGAGGTAGGCCACGAGCGCATGCGCGTGCCGTCCGGAAAAGGGCGCGATTGCGGTAGCGAACGCCAAATAAGGCAGGCTTTCCAGCACGATGCCGGCCGCGCTGGCCAAAAACAGCATGAGCGTCTGCGGCGCAATCGCGGCGAGCGCGACCGCGGCGGCGACGTAGATTCCGAGGCGCATGCATGACGTTCACGCCGCGCCCCGCGTTCGTCTAGGTCTACGCGCCCTTGGTTGCGGCCAACGTTTGCGCGATCGCCTCCGGGTACGGTGTCGCACGCAGCCCGGGGAGCAATTCGCGCAGCGCGCGATCGTCGAGGATGACCGGATCGCTCTGTAGGTAGTTCATCTCGACCAGCTCGCGCATGATCGGATCGAAGAGCCCGAGCACGCGCAGCATCGTCTTGTTTGCGACCATGAGCTTCGGTTCGCCGCGTCCGGCCGTTTCGAATACCATGCGCGCAAACGCGCGCGTCGTGATCGTGCCCGAGCCGGCGAAGTGCCACGCGCGTCCATACGCACGGTCCTCGCGCGCCAGCGCGACGACGAGCGGACCGAGATCGGGAACGTAGACAAATTGGTGCGGCGTGTCGATCGGTCCGATCACGGTCGCCCGGCGGTTCTGCAGCGCGGCGGGGAAGACGTCGTAGACGAGGCTCCTCGTAAGGGCGGGCCCGAAGAAATCAGGAACTCGAAGGACCGTTCCCGCGATCCGGCCCGCCGCGTGCGCTCTCAGAACGAGGTCCTCTTGCGCCATGCGCATCTTGCCCTTGAACGTGTGCGGATCGCGCGGATGCGACTCGTCCACCGGCCGCGTTTGCGGCCGGCCCAAAGCGTAGACCGTACCGAGCAAGAGCATTCGCCGGACGCCCGCGGCGATTGCGCCGTCGAGCGTCGATTGCATCAGGCGCGGGTGCAGCTCGAAATGATTGTAGGGAACGCCGACGAGGTAGACGATCGTATCGATGCCGGCCGCAGCTGCCTGCACCGACGCCGGATCCTCCGGATTCCAGGTGGCGATCTCGGCGTGGCCGTTGCCGAACTGTGCCTCCAGCGAAGGGCGGTCGCGGCCGACCACGCGATACGGGAGACCGGCTGCGTCCAGCGCCTGAGCAATGACCGTGCCGGACGCCCCCGTCGCGCCGAAAAGTGCGAAGCTGCTCATATGTTCGTCCTAACCGTGCGCGCGCGAAAATGTTTCGTCCCCGGTGTCGCGAACTCGGGGAGGCCATGCCGTCGAAAATCACCGCACCTCGCGGCACACAAGATATCCTCCCGCCGGCTTCGCGCGCGTGGCTCGAGCTCGAATCCCGGATTCATCAGTTGGCGCAGCGGTACGGCTACACCGAGATTCGCACGCCGATGTTCGAAGCGACCGACCTCTTCGTGCGCGGCGTCGGCGAGACGACCGACATCGTCGAGAAAGAGATGTACACGTTCACCGACAAGGGCGAGCGCAGCATGACGCTGCGCCCGGAGTGGACCGCACCGGTGATGCGCGCCGCGCTCGAACACAATCTCTTCGCGCAAGGACCGCAGCGGCTCTATTACGTCGGGCCGATCTTTCGCTACGAGCGCCCGCAGAAAGGACGCTACCGGCAGGCCCATCAATTCGGCGTCGAATGCACCGGCTACGCCGGATCCGAGGCCGACTTCGAAGTGATCGCGCTCGCTTGGGAACTTGTGCGCGACTACGCGATCACCGATGCAAAGCTGCGGATCAATTCGATCGGCGACGACGTCTGCCGTCCGCGCTACCGCGAGGCGCTGCTCGCGCACTTCGGCCCGCATCGCAGCGAACTCTCGCCCGACTCGCAGCGGCGGCTCGAGCGCAATCCATTGCGCGTGCTCGACAGCAAAGACGAACGCGATCTCGCCTTCGTGCGCTCCGCGCCGACGTTCGAATCCGTGCTGTGCGATGCGTGCCGCGAACACTTCGATGCCTTGCGCGGCTATCTCGATGCCGCGCAGATTCCGTACGCTGTCGATTCCTCGATCGTGCGCGGCCTCGACTACTACACCCGCACGGTGTTCGAGATCACCTCGAGCG
Source organism: Candidatus Baltobacteraceae bacterium (assembly GCA_035502855.1). Lineage (NCBI taxonomy): Bacteria > Bacillati > Vulcanimicrobiota > Vulcanimicrobiia > Vulcanimicrobiales > Vulcanimicrobiaceae > Vulcanimicrobiaceae bacterium. Next base: position 234,275 of record DATJTX010000039.1, on the reverse strand, counting down.
CGCTCGGCGCGCAGTCGACGGTCTGCGGCGGCGGCCGCTACGACGGCCTCGTGCGTTCGCTCGGCGGGCCGGATGTGCCGGCGGTGGGATTCGCGCTCGGGCTCGAGCGCTTTTTGATGCTGCTCGAAGCGGTGCACGGGGAGCGAATGTTGCCGCGCCGCGGCGTGCAGGCGATTGCCCTTGGCGCGCAAGCGCGTGCCATGCTGGTGCCGTTGGTCGACCTGCTGCGCCGCGAGATCGACGCACCGGTTTTCATGGACTACGAAGACCGAAAATTACTGGCGCATCTGAAATTGGCGGATCGCAACAACGCGCGTTTCGCCTTGATACTGGGAAGCGACGAGCTCACCGCCGGCGAGCTGGTGCTGCGCGATCTCGAAGCGCGCGATGACCGCCGGGTGCCGCTCGGCCGCGCGGCAGACGTTGCGGCGGCGCTTGGCGAAGGGGCGAGGTAATGGCATACGAGGACGAATCCGAGACGATACGCTCGCTGCTCGACATCATGCACGAACACGATCTCGATCGGATCAAGGTCAAGGTCGGCGATGCGATCTACGAATTGGTCCGCCGCGAGGCGGGGACCGGAATCGTTGCCCCGATCGTGAGCCCGGCGACGCCTGCGGCGGCGCCGTACCCGGTCGAGGGCAGCGGCGCACCGGCCGCGCCGGCGAACGCCAAGCGCGTCACCGCACCCTTGACCGGCGTGTTCTACCGCTCGTCCTCTCCCGACGCGGAACCGTTCGTGGAAATCGGCGATCGCATCGAGACCGGGTCCGTGCTGTGCATACTGGAAGCGATGAAGCTGTTCAACGAGATCCAAAGCGATTACAGCGGGACGGTCGCGCGGATCATTCCCGAGAACGGTGAGCTCGTTTCGCAAGGCGACGAGTTGTTCTGGATCGTTCCGTGAACACCGATTACAAAGCGCAGCGCGATTTCGGCGCGCTGCTCGAAGACCGCGCAGTGCTGCGCGAGCTGACCGGCTACCGCAAGGACGTCGAAGCGATCGTCGACGCGATCGTCGCCGCGCTGCGCGCGGGAAAACGCATCTACTGGTGCGGCAACGGCGGCAGCGCTGCCGAAGCGCAGCACATGGCGGCGGAACTCTCGGGGCGGTATCTGCGCGAACGTCCCGGTCTCAACAGCGAGGCGCTCTCGGTCAACACCTCGACGCTCACCTGCGTCGGCAACGACTACGGCTACGACTACGTCTTCGCGCGACAGGTCGAAGCGTTCGTCCAGCCGGGCGACGTGTTGATCGGCATGACCACGAGCGGCACATCGCGCAACATCGTGCTCGCGTTGCAGGCGGCGAAGAAGAAGGGCGCGACGACGGTCGCCTTCACCGGCAACGGCGGCGGCAGTGTGATGGCGCACAGCGATCTCGCACTCATCGGTCCCGACGGCTATGCGGCGATCGTCCAAGAGGTGCACCAAGTGATGGCGCACATCGTTTGCGATCTGGTGGAACAGCGGTTGATCTTCGAGGATCACATCGCATGAGGGGCTCGTGAGCGCGACCCTGCTCACGCGCGATGCGCGCGCGCTCGTCGAGCACATGCGCGGACGAAAGATTCTCGTCGTCGGCGATTTGATGATCGATGAGTGGATCTGGGGAACGGTGTCGCGCATCTCTCCGGAAGCGCCGGTTCCGGTGGTCGCAGTGACCGATCATTCGTTTACGCTCGGCGGCGCCGGCAACGTGGCGAACAACCTCGTTTCGCTCGGCGCGAAGGTCGAGTTCGTCGGAACGGTCGGCGAAGACGCGTTTGCCGCCGACGTGCGCCGCATGCTGCGCGAGGAAACGGTCGACGACCGCGGCGTCTTTTCAGTCGGCGACCGGCCCACGACGCGCAAAACGCGCATCGTGGCGCACAACCAACAAGTCGTGCGTGCCGACTGGGAAGATCCGGCGCCGCTGAGCGCGAGCGATCGCGCACGCGTCGTCGCGCACGTTCGCGAACGCGCCGCTGCCGCCGATGCTGTCATCCTCAGCGACTATGCCAAAGGCTTGCTCAACGTCGAGGTCGTCGACGCGGCGCGTGCATGCCCGCTCGTACTCGCCGATCCCAAGCCGCAGAACCTCAAGCTGTTCAGCGGCGTCACCTGCGTCGCACCCAACGCCGCCGAGGCGGCTGCGGCGAGCGGTATCGCGATCGTCGGCGACGCTTCGCTCGAGCGTGCCGGCGCGTATTTGCTCGGTGAGTTGCGCTGCCGCTACGTCGTGATCACGCGCGGCGAGCACGGCATGTCGCTCTTCGGCGCAGAAGGCGAGCGCCTCACCATTCCCTCGGTCGCACGCAAGGTCTTCGACGTTTCCGGTGCGGGTGATACGGTCATCGCGGTACTTTCGCTCGCGCTCGCCGGCGGCGCCGGCATCGAGAGCGCAATGCAGCTTGCCAACTTCGCCGCCGGCGCGGTGGTCGAAAAACTCGGCACCGCGACGGCGAGCGGCGATGAGATTCTCGCGCTGATCGAGCATGGCCACGCCTCCTGAATTCTTCGCGTCGCTTCTCGACGTACGAGCGGCCGCGGCATGGCGCGAACGGCAGCGCGCTCGCGATCGCCGCGTCGTCTTCACCAACGGCGTCTTCGATGTGCTGCATGCCGGCCACGTGGAATATCTCGCCTGGGCCCGCGCGCAGGGCGACGCGCTGATCGTCGGGATCAACAGCGATGCGTCGGTCCGTGCGATCAAGGGCGAGCGCCGGCCGATCGTGCCCTTCGCCGACCGTGCGCGACTCGTCTGCGGACTGCGCAGCGTCGATGTGGCGGTCGAATTCGGCGAGACGACGCCCGAGGCGCTGCTCGAAGCGATTCGACCCGACGTGCACGTCAAAAGCGCGCAGTATAGCGAGCAAGACTTGCCCGAGCGAGGGGTCGTGCTGGCGCACGGCGGGGAGATTCGCTTGGCGCCGCACCTGAGCGGGCGCAGCACTACCGACATCATCGGCGAGATCGTCGCGCGCTACGGGAACTGACGGCTCGTCGCATGCGAATCGCGTTCACCGCGAACGGTCCGGGTGAGGTTGCCGGCTGGTTTCGTCCGCTCGTACGCAGACTCTACGAACGCGATCTCGATCTCGACGTGCATCTCTTCTGCGTTCCAGACGACTACGCGACCGGGTACGAGGCGCAGCACGCGCGGCGGCTCTTTCCGAGCGCGCACGTGTACGACCCGAAAACGTATCTGCGCGTCGCGCTCGGCCGCGGCACGCCCGGGCTGCCCGATCGCGTCGACGTCGTACAATACCTGGGCGGCGATCTGATGCACGCGCAGCGCCTGCACGCGCGCCTGGGCGGCGTGGCGTCGACCTACAAATTTTCCAGGCGCCGCTATCGCGAACGCTTCGCGCGCTTCTTCGCCGTCGATCCGAAGAACGTCGAGCAGCTCGAGGGATGGGGCACGCGCCCCGAGCGCATCGTCACGGTGGGGAATCTCGCGATCGACGGAGCGCTGCTCGAAGCGCAGCAGCCGGTCGAGCCGGGCGCCCCGACGGACGGCCTGCTGGTCATGCCGGGTTCACGCCGGTACGAGATCGAGAACCTCATTCCGTTTTTCTTCACGATGGCGCTGCGCATCGTGCGCGAGCGAGCGGACGTGCCGATCGCCTTCGGCCTCCCGCCGTTCACGCCGCTACCCGACGTGCGCGCCGCGATCGAGCGTGGCGGCGACCCGCGTGTCTGGGCGCAGCGCGGGCGTCTGGTCGAGGAGGGCGAGCGCGCGTTCCTCGCCAGCCGGGACGGCGCGGTTCGCTTCCCGATTCTGCGCAACGCGCTCGCAGCAGCGATGAGCGCACGGCTGGTCGTGACCATCCCGGGAACGAAGTGCATCGAACTTGCCACCCTCGGCATCCCCATGGTGGCGATCACGCCGCTCAACGCGCCGGAGTTGGTGACGTTCAACGGCCCGCTCACCTATCTCGACCGCGTTCCGCTGGTCGGTATTCCGCTCAAGCGGGCCGTCGCAGTGGGCGTTTCGCGCCGGTTCGCTTTTCACACGCAGCCGAACATGGACGCGGACGAATCGCTGATCTGCGAATTGCACGGCACGCTGACGCCCGGCCGGGTCGCGCGCGTCGCGCTCGAGCGGCTCGAGGACGCCGGCTGGCTCAGGGAGAGCGGGTCGCGTCTTGCGGCGCTCTACGCGCAGCATGTGGGGGCCGCCGACCGTATGGCCGAATCGCTCATCGATCTCGCAGTGTCATAACGCAACGTATCGATCATGCGCATATCCGTCATCATCGCCACCAAAGACCGGGCTTCGTATCTCGCGCGTGCGCTTGCGTCGCTCGAGGGGCAGATCGCTGCGCCTTCTTTCGAAGCGATCGTCGTCGACAACGGTTCGAGCGACGACACCAAGGCCGTGACGCAGCAGCAGGCCGAGCGCGGCAAGTATCCGGTGCGTTACCTGTTCGAAGCGGAACCGAACCGCGGGAAGGCACGCAATCGCGGGCTCGCGGTGGCGCAGGGCTACCTCGTGCTCTTCGTCGACGACGACGTGCAATTGCCGCCGGGCTTTCTTGCCGCGCACGAAACCGCGCACTCGACCGGCAATTTGGTCGTGAACGGGCCGATCATCAACGTGTCCTCCTACGAGGCGCGGCCGCGGCCGGTGCTTGGAAATTATTCGGGCGCCTTCCTTTGTACGTGCAACGTTTCCGTACCCAAGCACGCGATCGAGGCCGTCGGCGGGTTTGACGAAGCATTTCACCTCTACGGGTGGGAGGATACCGAACTCGGCGTGCGTCTGCGCGAAGCCGGGCTGCGCCGGCGTTTTGCGTGGGAGGCGTATCTCTGGCACATCAAGGTGCCCGGCGACAACACGCTCGAAGTCGAAACGCGCAAGGTGATGGAGCGGGCGCGGATGGCGCGGCGTTTTCTCGAGAAGCAACCGACGCCGCGAGCGCGGATGGCGACCGGGGCGCATCCGGTGAACCTCCTGCGCGCACGCTACCTTCTTCCCGATTCGCTTTTGGCGGTCTTTGCCGGCATGGCGACCAGCCCGAACGTTCCCGCGTTCGTTCGATCGCTGGCACGGGTGCAGTTTCTCGACGGCATGTACGCGCGCGAACTCGTGCGCGTGCTCGACGAGGCGGCACCGTCATAATGCGGGCGTTGCTCTATTGCGCGGGCGGCGGCATCGGCGACTCGCTCATCGCCTCGATCGTCGCGCGGGCGCTGCATCAGCGCTACGAACGGGTCGATGCCTTGACGCTGCCGGCACACCGCAGCACGCTCGAGCGCGTTCCCGATCTCGACGCGGTCTGGGTGGATGACGGCGGCGATGAAGCCGCGCTCGCAGCATCGCTGCGCGAACGCGAATACAACGCGTGCGTCGTGACCTGGGCGACGGCGCGCACCGCGCGTATACCGAAGCTGGCCAAGATTCCCATCCGTGTCGGTCAGTCGCGCCGTCTGTATTCGCGCGATTTCACCAGACGCGTGCTCGTGCGCAGCGAAGACGGAAACGTCACCTCGCATTGGTCCGACATCTTGCTCGACTACGCTCGCGCACTCCAGTGCGATACGGCCGATCGTATCCCGCGCTTCGTTCCGACCGCCGCCGACGAAGCGGAAGCTTCCCTTGTCATCCCGAGCGTCGTGAGCGAAGCAAACGGAGTCGAGGGACCGTACATCATCCTCCATCCGACGAACGCGATTGCTTCGCAACGCGGCAACTGGCCGGTGCGGAGCTGGGCCGCGCTCGCGCGTGCGCTCGCGGACCGTTATCAAGCGGCAGTGCTGCTCAGCGGGGCTGCGAGCGACGAGGCCATAAATGCGGCGATCCTTCGACAAGCTCAGGATGACAGGGTTAGAGCTCAGGATGACAGGGTTAGAGCTCAGGACGAGCGGGTTAACGCTCAGGATGACAGGGTTTTCAACGTCGCGGGGAGGCTCGGCATCGGAGCGTTCGGGGCGCTCGCGCGGCGCGCCCGCGCCTTCGTCGGCATCACGACCGGCACGATGCACGTCGCGGCCGCGGTCGGCGCGCCGACGATCGGCATCTTTCCATTTCAGAGCGATTTCCCCGAGCGCTGGGCGCCGCTCGGTCCGCAAACGGCCCTCGTCCGCCCGGACTATCCGTGTCACCCGGGCGATACGAAAGAAAAGTGCCGCGATTACGCCTGCATCGCGAACCTCGACGTGGATCGGATCCTGGCCTCGGCCGACTCGCTGATTGGAGGTGGGCTTCTTCGTGCGCGCCACGATTCAACTGTGCACCTATAACCGCGCGCCTCTGCTCGCGCGCGTGCTCGACGCGTGCTTCGAGCAGACGTTCGACGCCGGCGCGTACGAGGTCGTGCTGGTAAACGACGGCTCGACCGACCGGACGAGCGAGGTCATCGCGCAGGCGCGCGAACGAGCGGTTTGCCGCTTCGAAGTCATCGATCAGCCGAACAGCGGCCTCGCGCACGGCCGCAATGCGGGCATTGCCCGCGCGAGCGGCGAGCGCATCATCTTCATCGACGACGACGTCCTTCCGCTGCCGAACTTTGTCGAAGAGCACTTGCGCTCGCACGCGCGAACGCCGAAGGCAATCGTCCGGGGCGGCGCGATCAACGTCGAGAGTTTCGACGAGCTGCCGCCGCCGCTTTGGAACATCCGCCATTATAGCGGCAACTATTTTTGGACGACCAACGTCTCGTTGCCGCTCGCCGCGATCCGCGACATCGGCGGCTTTAACGAATCGTTTTCCGAGTACGGTTGGGAGGATATCGACGTCGGCTTGCGTCTGCGGTTCGCCGGCGTGCGCGCGGTTTTCAATCAGCGAGCGCTCGTCTACCACTACAAGCCTCGTGCGCGCAGCGGCAATGTCGAGAAGATGATCGCTCAGGCGCGCGCGCAGGCGCGTACTGCCGTTCAGCTCGCGCAGCTGCACCCGCACTGGCGCACGTATTTGTCGACCGGCATCAATCCCGTCCAGCGCACGTGGGGACGACTGCGCGGCGGGCCGCAGCTGCAACGCAAACTCCGCCGGAGGCTGGGAGATCTCGGAACCGACCGCGCACTCTCGGGCGTGGAACTGCGCGCTGCGCGCGCGCTCACGAACGCGGCGTACTTCGACGAGCTGGAGAAAACGCTGCGCGGTCAGTGACGAGCGGTCGATGAAAATTCTGCTGAGCCGTACCGATCGGATCGGCGATCTCATCCTCTCGACGCCGGCAATCGCGAGCGTGCGGGCGTCGTTTCCCGACGCGCACATCACGATGGTCACGAGCGCCTACAATCGGGTGGTGATGGAGCGCAGCAACGACGTCGACGAACTGGTCGATCTACCGCGAGAGATCCGTGCGGCAACCTTTGGAGCGCGATTTCGGGGCTACGATATCGCGATCGCGCTCGCGCCGCGTTCGACCGACATCCGGCTGGTCGGAGCGAGCAGGGCACGGCTGCGGGTGGGCTACACCTACGTGCGGCGTTGGGTCGCTCGTTTGACCGCGCGGCTCGATCTCAATCGCGTCATGATCAGCCCCGCCGATCCGGAATTGTGCGAACGTCAACCCGAACGGGTGGTGCCGCATGAGGTCGACCAGCTGCTGGACCTGGTCGCACTGGCGGGCGCGCGCGTGCGCGTCACCGACCTGCGGCTGACGCTGACCGACGAAGACCGCCGGGCCACCTCTGCGCTGCCGCGCGATCCGATCGTCCTCCACCTGGGGCAGCGATGGTTCAGCCAGGGCAGTACGCTCGCCGGCACGCGGCATCTCGCCGCCGAGCTGCGCGAACTCGGTGCGCCGCTCGTCATCAGCACCGCAGCCGAGACCGAATCGTTCGCGCCGGCCTTCGAGGCGCAGGGCCACACCGTTGTGCGTTCGCTTCCGTTTCATCAATGGGCGGCGCTTTTCGAGCGCGCGCGTTGCATCGTGACCGTCGACACCGGTGCGACTCATGTCGCAAGTGCCGTGCGCAGGCCAACGCTGGTGGCTTTCGAACACCGCTACTTCCGGCTCAACTCGCAAGAGTGGGCGCCGTACGACGTGCCGAGTGTGCTGGTGCGCAAGCCGGGGTCCGAGAACGAGGCCGCGCTGGCGGCGTTCCGCGCGCAAATCGTCCGCGGCGTCAAAGAATTGATCGATGCCTGAAATCTCCGTCGTCGTACCGACCTATAACCGGTTGGAGACGCTCGCTCACGTCATCCCGACGTTGCTCGCGCAGGATCTCGCGCCGAGCCGATTCGAGGTGCTCGTCTGCGATTCGAATTCGACCGATGGCACGGCGGAGTATCTGGCGGAAGTCCACGCGGAACATCCCGGCGTGCGCCATCTTCCCGGCGGATATAGCGGGCGCGCAGCGGCGCGCAACGCCGGAATCGACGCCGCGCAGGGGGAGATCGTGCTCTTCAACGACGCCGACATCCTCGCCTCGCCCGATTTACTGGCGCGGCATTTGCGCCATCACCGCGAGCGCCGCGATATCGCCGTGGTCGGGCTCGAGGTACAGGTCAAGGATCTGGCGGATTACGCCTACAAACGCGACCATCCGGCGGCGCGCGGTTCGCTGCACAAGCCGACCCGCAAGCACCTTTCGTGGCTCTACTTTCTCACCGGCAACGCCTCCGTCCGGCGGGACGACCTGGTCCGGGTTGGGCGGTTCGACGAAAGCTTCACCGGTTACGGCCACGAGGACTTGGAGCTGGGCTATCGCCTCGCGCGTGCCGGCATCGCGATCCTGTACGAACCGAACGCCGTCAACTATCATTGTCAGGACGTCCCGCACGACGATCAAAAAGAGAAAATGCGTCTGGCCGGGCGTTCGACCGTGCGGTTCTACCGCAAGCATCCGGATCTCGCGGTTCGCCTCAACTTGGGGATGACGCCGGTTTCGCTGGGATTGCACAGCGTGCTCGCGCACGTGCCGGGACTACTCGCATTTTTCGATGCGCGTTCGAACAATTCCAAATTCGCACGCGATCTCGTCCAGCAATATCATTACGTTTCCGGCGTCAAGGACGCCCTGAAGGATCAGAGTGTTGGCTAAGCGATATTCGTGCGGCGCGCTGCGCGCGAGCAACGTCGGTGAAACGGTCGAATTGAACGGCTGGGTGAATCGGCGCCGCGATCACGGCGGGCTGATCTTCGTCGATCTGCGTGATCGTGACGGCATCACGCAAATCGTGTTCGATCCGCAGCACCCCAGCTTCAAAGACGCCGAGCGCCTGCGCAGCGAGGACGTGTTGCGCGTGACCGGCGGCGTACGCAAACGCCCCACCGGTACCGAGAATCCGGCGCTGGACACCGGCGAGGTCGAAATCGGCGTCGAGTCACTCGGGATCTGGAACCGTTCGCAAGTACCGCCGTTCCAGGTCAACCTCGACGGCGGCGTCGATGAGAATCTGCGTCTGGAGTACCGCTACCTGGATCTGCGCCGTCCGCGGATGCAGCGTAACCTTCTGCTCCGGCATAAGATCGTCAAGGCAATGCGCGACTTCTTCGACTCGCGGGATTTCGTCGAGGTCGAGACGCCGATGTTCATCAAGAGCACGCCGGAAGGCGCGCGCGACTACATCGTGCCCTCGCGATTGTACCCGGGAACGTTTTACGCGTTGCCGCAATCGCCGCAGTTGCTCAAGCAGATCCTAATGATCGGAGGCCTGGGCAAGTACATGCAGATCGCGCGTTGTATGCGCGACGAGGATCCGCGCGCCGATCGGACGGTCGAGTTCACGCAGCTCGATGTCGAGATGTCGTTCATCTCTCAAGAAGACGTGATAGAAACGATGGAGTCGTGCATGCGTTACGTCTGGAAGACGTGCTTGGGCATCGAACTTGCACCGTTCCCGCGGCTCAAGCACGAGGAAGCGCTGACGCGCTTTGGGGTCGACAAACCCGATCTTCGCTTCGGCCTCGAGCTGGTGCAGGTCAACGAGGTCTTTGCCGGCACGGATTTCGTCGTCTTCAAATCGGTGATCGAGTCGGGCGGCGCGATCGTCGCGCTGCGCTATCCCGGCGGTGCGGCGCTCTCGCGCCGCGACTTCGACGGGCTGACCGAAGAAGCCAAGCAGCTGGGCGGAAAAGGCATGGTGTGGATCGCGCTCGGCGCGGACGGCGTCAAATCCTCGGCGCAAAAATTCATCACCGACGCGCACGCCGGCGCGCTGCGCGAGCTCACCGCAAGCGAGAGCGGCGATGCGATTCTCCTCTTTGCCGACGAACGAGCGCTCGCACTCGCGGTCGCCGGAAAGATGCGCAATGTGATCGGCGATCGCTGCGGCTTGCGCGACCCCAAGACGTTCACGTTCTGCTGGGTGCTCGACTTTCCGTATCTCGAAATCGACGAGGAGACGGGGCAGCCGGTCCCGGCGCACCATCCATTCACCTCGCCCGGCGAGGGGCAGTGGGCATTCCTGCATACGGATCCATTGAAGATGCGCGCGCAGCATTACGACATGGTCCTCAACGGCTTTGAGCTCGGCTCGGGCTCGATCCGCTTGCACAAGGCGGAGGAGCAGCGCGCGATCTTCGAGATGCTCGGCATGACGCCGCAGGAGATCGAGGACCGGTTCGGCTTCTTCGTCCGCGCGCTCGAGTACGGCGCGCCGCCGCACGGCGGGATGGCGCTCGGCATCGACCGAATCGTGATGCTCGCCGCCGGGGAAGAGAATCTGCGCGAGGTGATCGCTTTCCCGAAGAATCAAGCGGCCCGCGACCTGATGATGGACGCCCCGTCGCCCGTTCCTGAGGAAGTCTTGCGAGAACTTTACCTTCGAAGTGCAGCCCCCCAGCAGGCAACCGGCCAATAATCGTACCGTGAACGTTCGACTCGTCATCCGGGCCGCGACCGTCGGAGCGATCGTCGCGCTCGTCGGCCTGCTGCGGCTGCCCGCCGGCGCGGCGACGACCGGACCGTCGTGCGGCGAACATCTCTTCACCAACCCCCAAGGCGTCCAGATCCGCGTACTGTGGGCCAAGAACGGTGCCGTGCAGCGCTTCGTCATCGTCGACTCGAAGGGCAATACCGAGGACGTGAACGACATGGAGATCGACTTGCAAAAAACATACGGGCCGGAGGGCGTGAACGCGCCTCCCTTGCGCATCGTTTCGTATAAGCCGGGGGGAGAAGGCGGTTTGATGGTGCCGGACAAAGCAGTCGACTCGTGCGGGCGAACGATCTCGTTCCAGTAGCAATGCTGGTGCTGGCTGCATGCGCCGGCGGACACGCATCCGAGAACGCGTCGCCGTCGCCGCAAAACGCATCTCCGGCGCCGCTGCGTTCGTGCGAAGTGCGTGAGCTATCGCTCGACGGCGCCGACGTCGTCGTGCAGGCAAACGTGGACGGAACGCCGGCATCGATCGTGGTGATCCGCGCGCCCGACGACGAGGCGCGCGCGAAAGCATTTCAGCAGGCGCGCGCCGATTTCGGCGATCCCAAACCCGACGAGCGGACGCAGGAGCAGCAATTCAAAGACGGGCTCACCCAGCTCACGGATTTGTGCGGACGGCCGGTGATGCCAAGCGCGGCGCCGTCAGCAATGTCTTCGCCCGGGTAAAGATCGCGTCGAACATCGGCACGGTGAGCTTGCCGGTATTCGTGTTCTGGCGGCTGGGGTGATAAGACGCGATCGCCACGATGCGGCGCGCTCCGCTGCTCGCGACGCACTCCGCGCCGTGCGCGAAGCGGGGCGGCGAGTCGAACGCGAACCCGCGCTCGCGTAGGACGCGCACGATCGCGTCGAAACCGATCGAGCCCAGCCCGATCATCACGCGCAGATCGGTGAGCGCGTCGAATTCGTCCAGCAGATAGGGAAAACAATTGCGCAGCTGCTGCGGCGTCGGTTTGTTTTTCGGCGGCGCGCAGCGTCCGGCGGCGGTGATCAGGCAATCGCGCAGCACGAGCCCGTCGTCGCGATCGATTGCGGTGGGCTGCGAGGCGAAGCCCGCGCGATGGAGCGCGGGATAGAGAAAATCGCCGGAAGCATCGCCGGTGAACGGACGCCCCGTGCGATTGCTGCCGTGTGCGCCGGGCGCAAGGCCGACCAGCATCATACGCGCGTTCGGATCGCCGAACATCGGCACCGGTTTGCCCCAGTAGACGTGATCCGCGTATGCACGGCGCTTCTCGCGCGCGACCTGCGCGCAGTAGGCGCGCAGCTCGGGACAGCGGGTGCAGGCAACGATCGCGCGCTCGATCGATTTCAGACTTGGCATTACAGATGCACCATTTCGCCGCGAATGAATTCGATGAAGCGGCCGGCCGCGGGCCCGTAGCCGTCGCTGCGCGTGACCAATGACATCGTGCGCATGACGCGCTGCGGTGCGATCGAGAGCAAGGCCACGTTCGGACCCGGCGTGTTGCCGAGTGTGCGCGCGTAGAGCGCGACGCCCAAGCCTTCGGCGACCAGCGAGCGCACGGTAAGCGAGTCTTCGCTTTCGAAGGCGACACGCGGTTCGAATCCAGCCGCGCGCGCGAGTTGGTTGAGCCGGTGCGTCATCGCCGAACCCGGCCGAAAGATCACGAACGGTTCGTGCCGCAGTTCGTCGATGCGGACGCTGTGCCGGCCGGCAAGCGGATGCCGTGCGGCCACCGCGATGACCAGCTCGTCCTCGTAGAGCGGCTCGGAACGAAAGCCCGCGACCGCGATCGACGCATCGTCGGAGTGCCCGATGAAAACGTCGATCGCCCCGGCACGTAACGCGGCCAGCAGGGCATCCGCAATGCCCTCGCGCAGCGCGATCTCGATGCCGGGATTCTCGGCGTGGAACCGCCCGAGCAGCTTGGGCAGCATGTATTCCGCGAAGGATTGATAGGTGCCGACGACCACCCGGCCGCGTAAGCCGCCGGCATAGGCGCTCATCTCTTCCCGGACCGCGGCGAGATCGGCGATGACCCGCTCGGCGCGCGCGACGAAGGCCCGGCCGGCGTCGGTCAGCGCCACCCGCCGGTTGGTCCGCTCAAAGAGGCGCACCCCCAGCTCGCGCTCGAGCGCCGCGATCTGCTGCGAAAGGGCGGGCTGCGCCACCGCAAGCTCGTCCGCTGCGGCCGTAAAGCTCAGCCGGCGTGCGATGGCGACGGCCGAGCGAAGCTGGCGAATCTCCATATATGCGCTTATCTTATCAAATCGAGTCGAATAATGTATTGGACTTATCGTTTGCAAGCTGGCACACTGGGAATCATGACCGCCCTTGCCGAGCCGGTAGCGCACGCCTTTCTCGAAGACGAGGGCGACCGCTCGGGGCTGCGGCTTCTAATGCTGGCGCACGTGTTCACCGACCTGAACCAAGGCGTGCTGCCGGTGATGATCCCCTTCCTCGTGACCCAGCGCCACCTGACCTTAGCCGCGGCCGCGACGCTGGTATTGGCGGCGAACCTGCTGGGCTCGGTCGTGCAGCTCATCTTCGGCCATCTCTCCGACCGGCGGTCGACCGCCTGGGTGATCGGGGCCGCGCTGGTCGTTGCGAGCGCGGGAACCGCACTGATCGGGCTCGCGCCAACCTTGCCGCTGATGCTGGCCGGCGCGATGCTCTCCGGATTCGGCGTGGCGGCCTTCCACCCCGAAGCCTCGCGCTTCTCGAACTATTTCGCGGGGCGCCGGCGTGCGTCGGGGATGAGCTTCTTCACCGTCGGCGGGTACATCGGATTTGCGATCGGTCCGGTGGTTGCGACGCCGTTGCTGCTCGCGTTCGGTCTGCACGGCATCACCCTCTTGATCGTTCCCGCGATCGTGGTCGCGGTGTTGCTGGTGCGCGAGCTCCCACGGTTCAACGCGGTGCGCACGAGCGCGCATCGGGCGCATCGCGAGCGTCCGGGGAGCAATGATTGGCGCGGGTTCTCGATCATGTCGATCATGGTGGGCCTGCGCTCGACGGCATTTCTCGCCGCGGTCACCTTCATGCCGGTCTTCGCCATGCGGGTGGTGCACGTCAATCCCACGCTCCAGTCACTCACGCTCTTCACGCTGCTCGTCGGCGGCGCGCTCGGCACGATGATCGGAGGGCTGCTCGGCGATCGGCTCGACCGCCGGCGCGTGATCTCAGTCTCGCTCGTACTCACCGCGCTGAGCGCCGGCGCGATTGCCTATACCGGCGCTGCGTTCCACCTCTTTGCGCTGCTCATCGTGCTCGCGCCGCTCTTCGGCATCTCGCTGGGGATCTCGGCGGGCGTGCTGGTCGTGCTCGGCCAAGAATATCTGCCCAAGAGCATCGGCATCGCGTCGGGCGTAACGCTCGGGCTCGCGAATACCGTCGGCGGCATCGCCGCGCCGATCTTCGGTCACATCGGCGATCGGTTCGGATTGATCAGTCTCTTCGCGACGATCGCGGCCTTCGCGGTCCTCGCTCTCGCCAGTTCGCTCGTTATGCCCGCACCAGCACGATATCGGAAAACTCTTCGGCCAGCAGGTGCGGCGCATCCGTAGGAACGAGCCGGCGGCGCCGCTCGTCGATGCGTGAAAACGTGAATCCGGCCAAGCGCAATCGCTCCAATTGCGCTGCCGGGTCCATGCCGGACTCGCGCATGAAACGCGGCGCGAATTCCAGCATCACCGTTACCGTATAACCGCGGTCGCCGAAGAGGCGCCCACCGCCGGCGATGATCGCGCTCTCCGCGCCTTCGGCATCGATCTTGACGAAGTCGATCTTTCGATCGTACTGAACGAGGAATTCATCGAAGCGCACGGTTTGCACCACGATCGTTTCGCGTTCGCTCTCGCGCAGCTCGGGTATCTGCTGCAGTCCCGCGACGAGCGTACCGCCGCCGCGATGACGCGAGGTCGCGCGAAATTCGTGCGTTCCCGTTGCGTCGCTGACGGCGCGCTCGTCGATCGTACCGGTTCGCGAGAAGCCGTTGAGTTCGAGGTTGTCGCGGGCGATCTGCGCGAGGGTGGGATCGCATTCGAACGCGTAGACGGAGCCGTCGCGGCCGGCGCGATGACACATCAGCAAAGTAAAGAGCCCGACGTTCGCGCCGATTTCGACCACGTTCATGCCCGGCCGCACGAGTTTGCGCAAGACCGCGTCGGTATGCTCTTCGTAGACGCCTTCGAGGATGAGGTGCGGCGCGATCGAGACATCGCGCGAGTCGACGAACATCTTGTAGCCGTTCTTCGTCCAAAGGAGAACGCGATTGCTTCCGACGTACACGGCCGGCCCCCTCATGCGGAGAGCACCATGCCGTACTGGCGTTCGGCGATGCCCCAGTCGTGCTCGCGCAGCGCCGTGGAAAGCACCGAAGTCGCCGGTTCGTTGTTGAGCGTCAGATCCTGGGGCACGCGAGCGCTTAATTCGGCAACGAGCGCGCGAGCGCTCTCGAGATCGCGTGCACCGGCGTCGATGACATTGGCAAACTCGCCACGCAGCTGGATAAAGGCGTACGCGCCCGTTGTTTCGATCAGGGCGGCCGATCCCGCGCGCGCGACGCTGCGCGGCTCGCGCTGCCAGCAGGCGGACGGCATTTGCGCGACCGCGCGCACGTCACGTTCCTGCAGTCGGTGCATCGGCAACGCGCCGTGCGCGCGCGGACGCGCGCTGCGCGCCCACACGAGCAACTCACCCTGTTCGAGAAATCCGAAGCTGCGGGTCATCGAGAGCGCCGAGCGGTTGCGCTGCGAGAGCTCGAGTTCCACCCGGCGAACGCCGGCGGCACGAACCGCATCGAGCGCCTCGGCCAGAAGGCGGCGTCCGAGGCCGGCGCGGCGATATTCCGGATGCACGCCGATCAGGCCGAACCATGCGCGATCCGCGCGAATGCCGAGTGCGAGCGCACCGGTGAGCGTGCGCCCGTTGTGGGCGGTGATCGCACGAGCGAGGTCGATGTCGTTGCGCCATACGAAATCCGCGTACGTCTGCGCGGTGAAGATATCGTAATCGCCGAAGATGCCGCCGCGGAAGAACAGGTTGAAATCGGCGGCGCTCGGACGGCTCATTACGCCAGCCCCGGAAAATCGAGCGCCGAGAGCGCAGCGTAGGTTACGATCCCGACTGCCGTCGAGAGGTTGATGCTGCGTACGCTCTCGGCACGCATCGGAATGCGCAGCGCATGTTCGCGCTCGCGCTCGATCACCTCCCGCGGCAACCCTTTGGTCTCTCGGCCGAAGACGAGCACGTCACCGAATGCAAAGGGCGCAAGCGTGTACCGGCGCTGCGCGTGCGCCGAGAAAAACCAGCGCCGGCGATCGCGCGTGTCCTCGAGGAATGCAGCGAACGAGCGGTGCACGACGAGATCGACAAGGTGCCAGTAATCGAGCCCGGCACGCTTGAGCTCGCGATCGTCGATCGAAAACCCGAGCGGTTCGATGAGGTGGAGCGCGCATCCGGTCGCAGCAGCGAGCCGTGCGACGTTGCCGGTATTGGGCGGGATCTCCGGCTCGACCAGGGCGAGGTGCAGCGGTGCGCCCTCGATTCGCCAAGCGTCCGTAATTCTCGCTCGCGGCTGTTGCTCGTGGCGATGGGATTGCATTCGCATAGATTCCTGTCCAAGAGTATATCGGTTTCAAGGCGACGAGGATTACAGGCCGGGATCCGGACAATTGGTCGTACACGATGCCGTATTTAATACAGGAGACGCCTCCGCAGGGAACTCCACCGGGTTATACGGCGTACCGGTTCGTCGATGACACCATAATTCTACGTGGGGTCATCCTGAAGTCCATCAAGGTTGAAGACGGACATCCCGTGTACGACATTGCCGCCGGGCAGAAGTACACGATCAAGAGACAGTCTTCGAGCGATCCCGAAGAGTCGCACGTCTTAATCGAACCTGGCGGCTACGTGGAACCGGCGCTGATTCAGCGGGCTTGATTCGATCGGTGCTTCCAAGGATCGCGTTCGCGCGGCTGGGTCACGTCAGTACGCTTTCGTAGTCGACGCCGGCCGGCGCGACCACGTACGCCACCCCGTTGTTGCGCTGCCAGATCGCTTCGACCGCGGTGCGCGGGTAGACGACGCTCACGCCGGGCGCCGCGGGATCGTTGATCGCGCAGTCACCCTGCACGGTAAAACCGCGCAGTACGACGAGGTGCCCGTCGGAATGCGGCAGCGGCGCTCCGGGCAGCTCGCCCTCGCGCCACGAGTACGAAATGACGAGCGGAAGATTGCGCTCGATCAGGCGTGCAGCCTGATCGAAATTCTGCAGATACGCGACGACGCCGCGCAGGCCCAGGCTGCCACTGAACGCGGTGTTGAACGCCCAGTTGCCGGTACCGTTGTAGGCGCGGTCGATCACCGCGAGCGCCGTTTCCTCGACCGAACGGTCGATACCGTGATACGCGTTGACCATCGAGAGGCTGGCCGCGCTGCACCACCCGCGCTCACCTTCGCGCGCGTATTGCGAGCGCGCGGGAACATCGAGAATCATCGCGTCGCGCGCATAGGGCAGCGAGGGCCGAGTGTGCTGCGGAGCGGCGAAGGCGAGCAGATCGAAGTCGACGCTTTCCCCGCTCAGGTCGATTCCGTCGAAGGGCTGCTCGGCCGCAAGCACGTCGACGTTGACGGCCACGCCGTCGCTATCGCTCTGTGGGCTAAAGGATTTGCGTCCGTGCAGCTGCCACTCGGCGTAGTCGTACCAGGCGCTGGCCGGTGCGCCCGCGCGGAGCAGCCGAAAGCGCAAGAGCCCACTTGACGCATGGCTATTCCAACTGATGACGCCCCCGCGCACCGGTTCGAACCGCAGCGTCGCGCCGCCGCGCACGTTCAGCGCTTGCACGAACATCAGCGCACGTTCCACTCCCAGGCATTCCACTCGTCAGCGATATAGGCGGCGGGAACGTAGCCCTCCACGTCGTCGCTCACGCCGTAATACGCCGTTTCCCAGTAGAAGAATACCGTCGGCACGAAGTGGCGGATGCGTTCTTCCTCTTCTTGGTACAGGCGTTTGCGCTGCGCTCGATCGAACGTCGCCGCCGCGGCGGCACTCGTGCGATCGACGATCGGATCGCGCAGCCAGGTCGTGTTCGAGCCGTTGGGCGGAATGAACGCGGAGTTCCAGTCGGGCGCGTTGTCGGGATCGGGCGCGTTGGTGTCGACCGACCATTCCAGATCGTACGTGCCTTTGTAGAGCGGGCCGTCCTGCGCGAAGAGCAGGCTGGCCGGATAGTTGCGGATTTGCAGATCGATGCCGAGTGGTTTTAAGTCCGCCTGCATCACGACCTCCGCCTGATCGTTGCTCTGGGCGGAGATCGTCGAGGAGATCGTCAGGTGCAGCGGATGCGCCGGCGTCCAGCCCGCGGCGGCGAGCAACGCTCGCGCCGCGTTCGGATCGTAGCGATAGGGCGCCAGCCTCGGCGCGGCCCACGAGGCGGGAAAGATGTCGGATACCGCGAGTTGGTTGACACCGTGATAGATCGTGTCGTTGAGGCGCTTCCAGTCGATGGCGTCGGCGATGGCTTCGCGCACACGCAGATCGGCGAGATGCGGTTTGCTCAGATTCATGTCGAGATGGCGCCAGTTGGCGATCGTGCGGTGCAGCACGCGAATGCCGGGGATCGATCGCAGCGCCGCGATCGAATCGACGTCGACCGTCGGATAGACGTCGATCTCGTGCGTTTGCAGCGCGGCGAGCAGCGAGTTCGTATCGGGAATCACCTTCCAGATCAACTCTTTGAGCTTCGGCGGGCCGCGCCAGTAACGCGGATTGGGCACGAAGTCCAGCTCCGAACCGTGATTCCAGTCTTTGAGCAGATACGGGCCGCTCGAGATCGGGTGCTGGTTGAAGTCGGCGTGATTGATGTCGGCCAGACCGGCGAGCAGATGCGCCGGGAGCGGCGGGTACGCGGGGCCGCCCATGCCGAGAATGTCGAGGACGGCGACGCTGGGCTTCTTCAAGTGGATGACCAGCGTGTAGGGGTTCGGCGCCGAGGCCGAAGCGATCATGTTCCAGCCGTAATCCGTTTTGGTGTCGTTGCGCGGGTTCAGCACGGCATGATAGGTGAAGAGCCAATCCGCCGCGGTGAGCGGCGCACCATCGGACCAGACCACGCCCTTGCGCAGATGCAGCGTGATCGTCTTCCCGTCGCGGCTGATACCGCCGTTCTGCAGGGTCGGAACGCGCAGCGCGAGATCGGGAATCATGTTCCCGTTTGCGTCGTAGCGGAAAAGAAAGGTGAAGAGCAGCGCGTCGACTTCGTCGGTTGCGGCGGAGTGACCGAACATCAGGTTGAGCGAATCGGGTTCGTCCTGTTCACCCAGACGCAGCACGCCGGGAATCGTTCCCGCCCGCGAACATGCAAAGAGCGTCAGCAGCACGATCGCCGCGATCAGGCGACGCACGGGCGCTCCCTGCGCACGTGAGGAGCGATGGCGGCATAGAGCGCATCGGGTCCATAGCGCACTACGTCGTCGGCCGGCAGACCGGTCTCGGCGCGAGCGCGTTCGATCTGTGCGCGCGCGGCGTCATCGTCGAGCCGGCGCGTATTGAGCGCTATGCCGAGCGTGCGCGCCGGCTTCACCGTCGCGAGCAAGGCTTCGTGCAGCGCGATGAGCTCGCGATAGCCGAGCGTCGGCGTTTCGTAACCCGCGATGCGTTCGCGTACCGGATCGCAGACGAGCACCAGCGCGTCGGGCGCAGCGCCGTACATCAGCGCGAGCGTCACCGGGGCGTAAGCGGGGTGGTTGATCGCGCCCTGTCCCTCCACCACGATGAGGTCGGGGGCGGATTGCGCGGCGTAGAGTACCAGCGATTCGGTCGCACCCGGCGCAAAATCGGCGATCACGCGATCGATCGCGATCCCCAACCGGCGATCATGATCCCGGTTTGACCGGTCGGCACGAACGCGGCCTTCGCGCCGGCGTGCTGCGCCGCGCGGCAGAGTTCGAGCGCAACCGTCATCTTGCCGACCGAGCAGTCGTTGCCGACCAGCAGCAGCGTCGGCGCCGCAACACGGTAGACGGCGCCGGAGAAGAGCGGCACCTCGGGCGGTTTGCGCACGTCCCAGATCGTCACGCCGGCGCGTCGCGCCGCGGCGGCAAGTTCCGCATCCTCGCCCAGCATATCGTGCAGCCCGCTCACGATTTCGAGCTTGGCGGCAATGGCGGCCAGGATTTCGCCGCGCCAGTCCGCAGGCAGCGTTCCGCCGCGCGGCGCGGTGCCGATCAGCAGCGCGGTCGGCTCGTAGCGCAAGGCTTCGGCCACGCTCGCAACGATCGGCGCGTCGCTGTGGAGATGGGGAAGGACCTCGCTCACCTTCTTTCCGGCACCGGCCGGATCGATCACGGCCACGGTTTCATCGCTGCCGTAGGCAATTACGCCGTGCGCGGTCTTCGCGTCGATCGCGAAGTGGCCGGGCGCGAACATCGCATAGCGCCGCTTCACGCCGCGACGCGCTCGGCCACGCCCAAGCCGGGCGCGTCCGGGAGCACGAGTTTGCCGCGGTCGTACTGCACGCCGGTGAAGGGGTCACTCGCGGTAAGAAACGGTCCGTCGACGTCGGCCCAATCGACCAGCGGCGAGAGGTGCGCGGCGGCGGTTGCGGCGATCGCGCTCTCGACCATGCAGCCGAGCATCAACTTCATGCCGAGCGCGCGGGCGGTGTGAATCATCGCGAGCGCGCCGCGAATGCCGCCGGTTTTGGCCAGTTTGACATTGACGCCGTCGACGCAGCCGATCAACGCGGGCAGATCGCGCGCATCGAGCGAGTCCTCGTCGGTGACGATCGGAATCCGCGAGCGTTCGCGAATCGCGCGCAGCCCCTGCGGCGAGCCGGCCGGGATCGGCTGTTCGCAAAATTCGATGTCGCAGCGGGCCAACTCGTGCAAAATCGCGATCGCTTCCTCGACGTTCCAGCCTTCGTTGGCGTCGATGCGGATCGTGCCGGTATAGCGATCGCGAATCGCGGCGATCGTCTCGACTTGTTCGCGCGCGCTCCCCAGACCCAACTTGACTTTCAGGATCGGATGGTCACCGATCTCGGCCAACTTGCGCAGCGTCGTTTCTGGATCGCTGATCCCGATCGTGAATGAGGTGTACGGCGTGCGCGCCGGGTCCAATCCCAGCAGCGCATAGAGCGGCACGCCGAGCCGCTTGCCGAGCAGATCGTACAGTGCCAAATCCAGACCGGCACGCGCGGCGGGCGGAATGTCCGGATCGAGCAGCGTCTCGAGGAGGAACGGGTTCTGCGCGAGCAGCGTATGCTCGCGAAAGTAGCTCGTGACCGTCTGCGGCGTCTCATGGTAGCGCGCGATCGGTGTCGACTCGCCGAGACCCTCGAGATCGCCGTCGCGCAGACGAAGGAGCACGGAGTGCGCGACCGTTTCTTCGCCGCGAGCGATCTTGAACGGATGCTTGAGGGGCAAATCCAGGGGTTCGGTCGAGAGCGAGAGAGCCATGCGGGGCGCTTTCTGCCCGCCAATGCTCGATCCTCGAACCAGGTTTCACAGCCGGCTCAAAGGAACCGAGCGACTTTCACCGCATTAAGGCGTTAAAGTGGACGAGCGCAGTGAGCGCCGTGCACTTTTCTTTTTCCCTTTTTGGCTCTTTAAGGTGAGGATTAGGGACATGCAAGGCAAGGCTTCGTTTACGAAGGCGCTGGCGGCGCTCTTAATCGCTGCGGGCCTCTTCATTGCCATGGTGGTCAGCCCCCTGACCGCCCTCGCCGGCACGACCGGCATCGTCGAGGGGACGGTCACCGACGCGGCAACCGGAAAACCAATCGCCGATGCCAGTGTAATGGCCGTATCAGGTAGCGGCACCTTCAGCAGCGTCACTGACGCACGCGGTTTCTACTCTATCCAGAACGCGCTCCCCGACACGTACACGGTTCGTATAACGGCGAAGGGATACGCGGATGTCAGCCTTCCCGGCATCTTCGTTCAGCAAGATGCTACGGTGCGCGTAGATTATAAGATGAGCCCCGCGCTAAAGACGATTGCGACCGTGTCATCGAGCTCCGCCAGCAGTCTGCTCAAGCCGTACCAAGGCTCGGACGTGTACAACGTCACAGGCGACCAGCTGTTAGCGGCGACCGGCGGGACCGATTCGCACGAAACCGAGTATCAATACATCGACACGGTTCCGGGCGTGGTTGGCAGCGGTGGTTACGCCATCGGTCAGCCCTCGATCCGCGGTGGTTTCTCAGACGTGGACACTGGCTTCGAGCTCGACGGCGTGCCGATCACCGATCGGCAGACCGGCTTCTTCGGAACCAATCTCACCAATATCGGTGTGGGGAACGTGGAAGTCATTACGGGTGGACTCACGGCGGACGCTTCGCAGAACGGTACCGGCGTGATCAATCAGGTCTCGAAGGTCGGAACCTATCCAGGTTACTTCTGGATTTCGGGAGGCCTCACGAATGAAGAATTCTCCCACTTCGAGCGCACGGAATGGAGCGGCGCGACGCCCAACGGTAAGTTTAGCTGGTTCATCAGCAACGACGCGACGAACAGCCAGAACTACTATTGGGTAGGCAGTCAGCAGCTCAACGGCGCGAACTATCCGCTCGTCGGCATTCCCGGAGCAGTCGAGGCAGGCTACCCGGGGTACATCTCGTTCGCTAACGCGGGATGGATCTGGACGCGCGACGTCCTCGGCAATTTCCACTGGCGCCCCGATGCACGCGACGACATCCAGGTCCTCGAGTTGAATAGCTACTTCAACGACCAAGGCAATTGGGGTCTCGATAATCCCGGCCAGCCGGCGCTCGCCGTAACCGAATGTCCCGGTGCGACCGGAAATGCTCCCAACTCGCCCTCCACCGGTGCCGGCGGCGTTGCGCCGAATGGGCAACCCTGTCCGATCGGCCTCTACAGTTACGACCTGGCCCCCGGTGCGGGTAACTTCATGGGCCACCAGAGCAACGTGTTCAAGATCCAGTGGAATCACACGATCAACGAAACGTCGAGCTTCGAGCTCCATGTAGCTCAGTTCTTTAACAAGTACGTATTCGATCAGCCGTACTCCGACCCGAACTGGCCGGTGTACAACTCCGAGTGGACCGGTACCGGATGTCCGACGTATCCCGTTGCGAACGGGACGCCGGTTGGGAGCTTCGGCACCGCGTTTTACGACCAGTGTCTGTTCAATCTCTCGGACTCATACGAACTGCGCGACGACAAAGACTACTTCATCGCCGGCGACTACACGTGGACGCCGAACGAAAACGTTACGGTCAAGGCGGGCGTGCAGCAAGAGTACGACGATCAGATTCAATACACGGAATACCTGAATCTGTTCAACGGTTCTCTGGCGAACGAAATCGCCACGGGCGGTGGCTACGGCCAGCTCTGCTACGGCAACAACGCCGGCTCGTATCCGTGCATCAACCAGTTGAGCGACAATCCGGCCCACACGCCGTCGGTCTACGGCGAGGCAACCTTCAACGTCGGCAAATTCACGCTCGAACCGGGGATTCGGTGGTCGCGTGATTACTACGGAGTCCCCGCGTACGCCGGCGGTACGGTTTCGGCGGGATTCTTCGCGCCCTCACTCGTCGGAACATATCGTATGAATTCGAATAACGTCTTCCGTTATTCGTATTCCGTTACGGCGAATTACGTTGGTTCAATCTTCCTCTACGAGTTGAACAACCCGACGTTCAACCCGCAACTGAATGGCTCGCAAGCGTACCAACCGGCGCTCAATCACATGGTCGATTTCCAATGGGAGCATGCGTTCAATCCGGAGACGACGCTGCGCTTCGGTCCCTACTGGCGCACGACCAGCAGTTACCCGTCCTTCTACGCGCCGTTCCTCGGGTATAAGCCCGGCACGAACGTGCAAGTCTATGGGCCCGATGTGCTCGAAGACAATCTATCGATCAAGCAAATGGGTGCAGAACTCGGCATCAGCCATGTCGATCCAAGACCGACGGGCGCAAGCTGGTGGATCTCGGGCTCGTATTGCAACTGCTGGACGCAGATCGATGACTTCAACGGCGGTCACGGATCGTATTTCAACGAACCGTTGAGCGAGTATTTCATCCAGCAGGGCGTCTACTTGCGCTCGACTTCGACGCCGCTGGTGGCAGCAACGCTTACGGCGGATCTGCATACCAAGGGTTGGCACCTTGTACCCTATATCTACTGGACGTTCGACAACTTTTACAATGTCGGCGGGTGTTTGCCGCCGAACGCTGCAGGAACCGGCTACGTGCCATACACGCAGAACGTCCAGGCGCAATTCTGTTCGCAGTACTCACCGACCGCGGGGCCGAATGCCGGTGCGACGTTGAATCCGGTTCTGGCGCCGGAAGGCATCGGCATGGGTTACTGGTACGCGAACCTCACCGTGTTCAAAGACATCAGCCAAACGTGGAAGGTCGGCGTATCGATGCAGAACATGTTCAACATGCAGCATGGACCCACGCCCTCGTGCTTCAATACCGGAAGCGGTTGCTGGCCGTACGGGCCGCAGTCCGGATCGTGGGGCGCGGTGAACACCTGGAACTACCAAAACTTCGTGAACGGGACGCCCCGCACCATCGAGGTGTTCGCCCGGGCATACATCGGCCGGGAGGCAGCTCCTCACTGATGACAAACGCATCGCGGGTGAAGCGTTCGATTGGGCTCCTTGCGCTGCTATCGCTGCTGCTCTGCGGCAGCGTAGCGGCGCAGGTCAGCCCGCAACTCCTCGCGCGTTGGACGATTTATCACGTCTCGGGTGTGGGGCAGGAGGTGTGGAGCAAATGGTACACCCAAGGGCGATTTCCCACTCGTTTCAGATTCAAGTGCTCCAATGGCGTGGTGATCATTAACGCGGAGGATACTGATAAACTCACTCAGGGTGTCACCGTAAACTTCTGGGACGTGGAACGCGATCAATCGGCACTCGAAAGCGCAATCGCAAGCAAAAAGGCTTTGAAGAACGGCGGATTCAGCCTAAATGCGCGGCAGTCGATCTTACAGCGGCTCGTTCGTCCGGAGGCATGTGCAGCCGCCTCGAATTCGTTTGTGTTCGGTGCCTATCTAAACATGTAGCGCGCGCCGCATCCGTTCGCGTAATTCCTCGCCCACGTCGATCGCTTCGCGCTCGACCAGCGGTGCGTCGCTCGGAACCAAACGCGCGATGTCCCAGCGCTGATCCGGCGCCGTACCGAAGTAGCCGTCGCGTAGCGCGGCTTCGGCGTGCGACATCACGTGCTCGTCGTCGATCGGCACGCCGTAGAACGCCGCGAGCCGCGCACCGACGAGGCAGAGCCCATCGATCAGCTCTTCGGTGAGCGGGTATTTGCCGAAATCGGACGGCGTTGCGCCTTCCATCCCCATGATCGCGATGCCGAGCGCGTAGGAATTGCGCTTACGCGTGTGCTGCGCGTACGGTAGCTCCGGCCCTTCGTAGACCGCGCGCATGTTCTCGCGCACGTCGTGGGTGTTGACGACCAGGATGCCGCGCGCGGTTTTTGCGATGCAAAAATGATATGCCGGAAAGACCGATTCGTAATCGTGCGCCGACCAATGCGTATAGATGTGATCGATTGGTCCCGGCACGTCGGGCCGCCATGTCGCGAGCGGCGCGTGCGGATACGACTCGATCCGGTTCTCGCTCAGATCTGCCATTGCCACGCGTTCCATTCATCGGCGATAAACGCCGCCGGCTCGTAGTTCTTCAAGTCGTTGTTGTAAGCGAAATAGCTCTCGTGCCAAAACGCGAAGATTGCGGGGTTGAGTTGGCGCAGACGCGCGGCTTCCTCCTGATACAGCCTTTTGCGTACGTTTTGATCGAAGGTACTCGCGGCCGCGTCGGTGGCCGCGTCGACGATCGGATCGCGCAGCCAGCTCGTGTCCGCGCCGTGCGGCGGAATGAAGCGCGAGTTCCAGGAGCCCGAATCGTCGGGATCGGCGCCGTTGATCGCCTGCGACCATTCGAGGTCATATTTTCCGGAATAGATCGGCCCGTCTTGGGCGAAGAGCAGGTTCGCCGGATAGTTCTTGATCTCGATGCCGAAGCCAAGCGGCTTGAGCATCGATTGAATGAGCAGCTCGGCGCGGTCGTTCGATTCGTCCTCGGCAGTCGAAGAGAGCGTCAGGCGCATCGCGAGCGGACCCTTGTGCAAGACGCCGTCGCTGCCCATGTTCCAGCCGGCGGCGGTCAAGAGCCGTTTGGCATCGGCCGGATCGAACCGGTACGGCGGCAGATGCGGCGCGGCCCATGACTGCGGGAAGATGTCGGAAACGGCGAGCTGCCCGTGTCCGCGATAGACCGTGTCGACGATGCGCTGCCAGTCGATGCCTTCGGCGATCGCGGCGCGCACGCGGCCGTCCGCCAGTTGCGGCTGACGCATGTCGATCCCGAGATGCTGCCACCAGGCGACCAGCCGGTGCGTGATCCGAATGCCGGGGATCGAGCCGAGTTCGTCGACTTGGTCTTCCTTCACCGCGGCGTAGAGATCGATTTCGTGCGCGCGCAGTTCCTCGAGCAGCGTGTTGGGGTTCGGGATGATCTTCCAGACGATTTCTTTGAGCTTGGGCGGCCCGCGAAAATAGAGCGGGTTCGCGACGAAGTCGAGGTCGTTGCCGTGGTCCCAGCGCTCGAGTAAAAACGGTCCGCTCGAGATCGGTGCGCTGTTGAACGATGCATGGTTGATGTCGGGAAGCTTCGCGAGGAGATGTGCCGGCAGCGGCGGATACGCGTCGCCGCCCATGGTGAGAATGTCGAATACCGCAACCGAGGGCCGCCTCAAGCGAATGATGATCGTGTAGGGATTCGGTGCGTCAGCCGATTCGATCAGATCCCAGCCATACGTCGTTTTGACGTTGTTGGCCGGATTCATCGCCGCGTGATAGGTGAAGAGCCAATCGGCCGCGGTGAGCGGTGCGCCGTCCGACCACTTCACGCCGCGCCGCAGATGCACTGTGATCGTTTTGCCGTCGCGGCTGATGCCGCCGTTGCGCAACGTGGGAACCTGTGTCGCCAAATCGGGGATGAGGTTACCGTTCGCGTCGGTGCGCAGAATGAACGAGAAGAGCAGGCAGTCGATCTCACCGGTCGCGAGCGTGTGCCCGAACATGAGGTTGAGGCTGTCCGGTTCCTCGGGGTCGCCGATCCGGAGCACGCCCGGAATCGTCCACGGGTTTGCGCCGCTCGGGGCCGAGGTGCCCGCCACCTTTGTACATCCGTACAACGAAGCGGCGAGGACGCACGCGAAAGCCAGAGCTCCTAAGCGCATCGGGCATTCTTCGACCACGATGGGAGTTTCACCGCGCGCAATGGCGAATGAAGTCGCGTGCTCGGTCAGCATTTCGAAGCGGAGATTCGCGAACAACCGGACGTGTGGCGTGCGATTGCGACCTCCGGCAAGGCGCAGGCGCTCGCCGCGGCCATCGACGGACGCGAAATCATCTTGCTCGGCAGCGGTAGTTCACTGTTCATGGCACAGCTTGGTGCACTCGCACTACGCCGGCGTGCCATCCGCGCGCACGCGCTCGCCGCGACCGAAGCCCCGCTGGATCACGTGGCCTATGAGGGCTCGGTGGTCATCGCCGTCTCGCAGAGCGGCCAATCCGAGGACCTGCTTCATGCACTCGACGTCTTGAATCCCAAAGTGTTGATTGCGCTTACCAATACCGCGCACTCGCCGCTCGGCGAGCGGGCGTCGCTGCTCATCGACGTCGGCGCGGGTCCGGAAGTTGCCGTTCCGGCAAGCAAGAGCGTCACGGCAACGGCGGCGATCTTGCTGTGGGCTGCCGGCATCGTGGGCAAGAACCACGATCGCAATGCGGAGACGCTGATCGAAACGGCCGAGGACGTGCGCTCGTGGCTCGACGGCCCGATGGTGGCTGACGTGCGCGACGCCGGCGCGCGTCTGGCGGGCAGGCGCAGCGTGCTCATCTTTGCAACCGGCTACGGCCTTCCGGTCGCGCGCGAATTCGCGCTCAAACTCAAAGAGGCGAGCTACATTCACGCTGAGGGTTTTTCGGCGGGCGAGTTTCGTCACGGTAGCGGCGCGATGCTCGATTCGACGTGTGCCGCTGTCGGAATCGTCGACGATGCATCGCGGCAGGTCGTCAACCGGCCGATGCTCGAGGCCGCCGAGGCGCAGAGCTTGCTCTACGTCATCGGCAACCGGCTCGGGAACATTCCGTTGCTCGGGCCGGTCGTCGGGATACCGTTCAACACGCTGGCATGGCTCGTGGCGGCGCAGATGATCGCGCTCTATACGGGGCGCGCCCGCCACGTCGAGAGCGACGCGCCGCGCGGCCAAGTGAAAGTTCTCGACGCCTAATCCCAGCGGTCGACGATTGCTTTGGCGAGTTCGCCGATCAGTACGCGGCCGGCGTTATCGACCGTCCAGCTTTGGTCGGCGTTATCGTAGGTGTACACCGAAATCACGATTGGGCCGTTACGGGCATACACGATCCCGACGTCACTGCGGGATGCATCGATGGCGCCGCCCTTGTTGGCGACCGTGAGGTTGCCAAGGTAGCGTGGAATGCCTTCGCGCTCGGTCTGATGCATCAACATCTTCAGCGCGGCCGCGCAGAGGGCGCGGTCCTTTTGCGTCGGCTTCGCGGTCGAGCCGGGCGCATTGAGGTCGCAGGTTGCAAAGCGCCGCATGACTTCGGCCATTTCCCGTGCCGTCGTTTTGCCGAGGCCAAACTTCTTTTGATCCGCCGGTTGGGGGCCTACCGGTGGCTTGAAGACCTTCTTGTAGAGCCACGTTTCGCGGAGTCCCATCCAACGGATGCGATCGTCGATATTCTTTAGGCCGAGATGGTCGATTGCCAGGTTGGTTCCGCTGTTGTCGCTCACGACGATCATCATCGTCAGCGCGTCCTTGAACGTGAGACTCAGCGGCGTATCGAACTGGTTCAGAACGCCCGACCCGATGACCTGATTCTCGGGCGTGAGCGTCAGCTTGTCATCGAACCGCACGCGCCCCTCTTGAATCTGCTTGAGCGCCTCGAAAAGGATCGTCAGCTTGATCGTCGAGGCGGTCGGAACAGGCGTGTCGGCGTCGATCGCGACCGTCTTGCCGCTCCGCAAATCGGCGGCATAGAGTGCGACTTTTCCTTGATATCCGGCCGCGATCGCGCGCAACTGTGCCTCGAGTGCGTCATCCGGCCGGGCCGAAGCCGGCCGCGAAGCTGCCAGCAATAACATGACCGCAAGAAATCGGCGCATGGGAACGGCGCATTCGCTGCGCGTATCGTAAGGGCATGCTGCACGTAGTGATTATGGCGTTCTCGATGGCGCAGGTGCTCTCGTATCCGTTTCCGACGACGCTGGTCCGAAGCGCCGATGGGCACGCCATCGCCTATGCCGTCAATCAACGCGGCGATCGCAGCATCTGGGTCGCGCGCGCGCCGCGATTCGTCCCGCGGGAAGTCGTCGCCCTGCATGATGATGACGGCCGTACCATCAGTTGGGTGCAGCTCTCGCGCGACGGCGCTCGCGTGGTCTATCAGTACGGCAGCACACAGAATCCGAGCTTGAGCGTTACCGAGCCGCAGATTCAAATCTGGTCGGCGGACGTTGACGGCGGTGCTTCGCGAATGCTCGGCGTCGGCTCGGCGCCGGCCCTTTCGCCCGACGGATCGCGCGTCGCATTCGAACACGAGGGCGAAGTCTGGATCGCGCCGGTCGACGGTACGTCCCCCGCGAAGCGGCTGTTCTACGATTCCGGCAAGGATTGGGATCTGCAATGGTCGCCGAGCGGTGATGCGCTCGCGTTCGTCTCTGCACGTGGCGATCATTCGTTCATCGGCGTCTATCGCGGCGCCGACCGCCCACTCGAGTTCTTCGCGCCGTCGGTCGCGAACGATCTCGAGCCGCGCTGGTCGCCGGACGGCGCGAGCATCGTCTTCGCGCGCACACCCGGCGCCGGCGGCGCACCGCAATCGCCGCTGCGGATGCCGGTGGTGCCGTGGTCGATTTGGATTGCGCGCGTTTCCGACGGCACGGCGCGCCCGATCTGGCGCAGCCCGGACACCTCGCGCGGCTCCTTCCCGACGCAGGGCGGCGACGTCGATCTCACCTGGCTTGGCAACGCGCGCGTCGCCTTTCTCTGCGAGGCCGACAACTGGCCGCACATCTACGTCGTGAATGCGAACGGCGGCGCGGCACGGCGGTTGACCGCGGGTGAGTTCGCGGTCGTCAGCATGACCGCATCGGATGACGGACGGTCGCTGATCTACGTCGCCAACACCGGTTCGGTGCCCAACGACATCGATCGCTGGCATCTCTTCCGTGTCGATGCGCAGAGCGGAGGGGTCATGCAGCTCACCGCCGGATACAGTTCGCAGTGGTGGCCGATGCCGCTGGCCGGCGACGCGCTCGCATACGTCACCGCAACCGCGCAGCGTCCGCCGCTGGTGGCGCTCGCATCGGCGAACGGAACCGGTGAACGGCTGATCGACGCCGCGCTCATGCCAGCCGATTTTCCGACGCAGCAGCTGGCGGTTCCGAGCGAAGTCACGTATCACGCGCCCGACGGCACGCTGATCCACGCGCAGCTCTTTGCGCCGCGGGGAACGGCACGCGGCCCCGCGATCGTGTTCGTGCACGGTGGTCCGATGCGGCAGATGCTGCTGACCTGGAATCCGATGGATTATTACGACAATTCGTATGCCGTCGACCAATACTTGGTCAGCCGCGGATTTGCCGTGCTCTCGGTCAACTATCGTTCGAGCGTCGATTACGGACACGATTTTCACTACGCCGTTCGCACCGGCTGGGCGGGCGCGAGCGAATATCAAGACGTGCTCGCCGGCGCGCGCTGGCTGCAGCATCAACCGTCGGTCGATCCGGCACGAATCGGCATCTGGGGCGGATCGTGGGGCGGCTATCTCACCGCGCTCGCGCTCGCGCGCAATTCCGACGTCTTCAAAGCCGGCGTCGATTACAGCGGCGTGCACGATCTGATGCACGACGCACTCGATTATTTTCGCAGCTACGGCGAGGGCGCCGAGCGCGTCGATCTCAAACCGTGGCTGCACCTGGCGTGGAACTCCTCACCGGTCGGATCGATCGCGAAATGGCGCTCCCCGGTGCTGCTGATTCAGGGCGATCAAGATCCCGACGTGGCTTTTCATCAACTCGTGGATCTCGTTCCGCGCCTGCAGCAGCAGCACGTTCGCTATCGACTGATCGTGCTGCCGGACGAAGCGCACACGTTCCTGCGCTGGAGCTCGTGGCTTCGGACCGATCAGGCGGCGGCGGCGTTTTTCCAACGGTATATCGGCGATGCAACGCGATAGGTGCTTCCCGCGTGATCGCGGCGCACCGATTCACCGAGCGTGCGCGCCGCGTGCGTTTCGCTTCCGGTGATCACGCGGCGCTCCTCCGCGTCATCGTAGCGCGCGTCGGGCGTATTGCGCAGGCGATCCTCGATACGCGGATCTTCGACCGCGTGATCGACTTCGTGCCCCAGACCGAGCGCCGGCGATTGCCGTCCGCCGCGCGTGGTGCGCAGCGCGCTGTACGGATCCCAGGCGATCTCGTCATTATTGGGATCGAAATGGTCGTCATTGCGGTGATTGATCGTGAGGTGAAAATGACGCCCCGGGTCATGTTCCAGCTTGGAGAAGAGCTTGGCCTCGACCGGGTCCCGCGAGAGGTATGCCTTGGCTTGCTCGTACAGCGCGTCGTCGGCGCGCGGGACGGCGAGCGTTCCGTAATGCACGTACATGCCTCTCCATCACGCGCAGGACGCCCGGTGTCAACCCCTGCCTCCAGGCGGAACCTCTTGACGGAGAGTGGTACGGTAGTAAGGCTCGACTGTGCCAAGCGCGCACCGTGCCATAGGTGCCGAACCGACTTGGTTGACCTAGGGAGCACCAGCTCCGGATACGACGAGAGGGCTTGGGCCTCGTGCCTGCCCGCAAAGCGCCCGGGCCGCACCCACCTGCGAGAACGCAGGTTCAGTTACCTCGCATTGGCAGACGCTACGCGCGGTTGAGTTCGAATTCATCGCGCGCGATCTTCCAGCGGAAGATCGCGTCGCGCATTTCGGTGGTCGTCGCGTCGCCGTCGCCGCGGTCGAGCACCGCGAAGCCGCGAAAGTCTTCCCACCCGCGCAGCCGTACCGGCTCCCGCGCGTCCCACCACAGCAGCACCGTTTTTGGGGCGAGCGCACTCGCATCGCTGGCGGCGTCGAAAACTGCCGGATCGAGCCCGTAGCGCAGCCAGGCGGAATCGGTCTCTTTGGTCACGCGTTTGCAGTCGTGTACGGTGGCCGCGAAGCTCCCAGGCGCGTTGCGCAGCGCCAACGTGACGTTTGCCGCTTTGGCCAGAGCGGCAGCAGCACCGAGTTTGTCGAGCTGTTCGCTCCAAGTGAGTGCGGTCTCGTTGCCGAGGCGTCCGCTCAGCACCGGCGCACCGAGCGCTCGTGCGCGTTCGATCGCGTCGTGCATCGTGACCTCACCGGCGACGAAAAACTCGTCGCTTGCCAGCGCAGCGATCGACAGCCCGAGATCGGTCGCAGCCTTCTTCAGCTGGGCGAGGTAGTCGTCGTCGATGCGCGGAAAATGCCGGTCGTCCAAGACCACGCCGTCGCATCCGATCTCACGCGCCGCGGCATCGAGAAACTCGAGCTGGGTGAGATCCCCGCTTCGGAAGGCTCGATCGAACGCACCGCTGCTGCACGCGAATTTCACGCATACCAGGTTTCAATCGACACGGTCTCGGTACATGTCGGCACCGAGGAAATGATGTTTAGGGCCGCCCCAGGGGAACGTTCAATGGGCAGGTGTGTTTATGCGGCCCATGGTCCGGGGGCCCCACGAAGTGGGGGGCGCGGAGGCTAGGCCGGAGCGCCTTTTGAGCAGTAGTGCTACAGGCCGCGCTTGAACAACTCGCTCCATGCGCATTGCATTGGGGGCCGATCACGCCGGATACGAATACAAAGACCGCATCGCGCAGATCTTGCGCGACGCCGGCCATACGATTCTGGATTACGGCACGCACGGTCCGACGCCGGTGGATTATCCGCAGTATGGCTACGCCGTTGGCGAGGCAGTCGCCAGCGGTCAAGCGGAGCGCGGCATCGTGGTGTGCGGATCGAGTTTGGGCATCTCGATCGCGGCGAACAAAGTGCCGGGCGTGCGCTGCGCGGTCGTGGCCGAGCCGTATTCGGCGGAACTCGCGCGCGGGCACAACGACGCCAACGTGCTCGCGCTCTCGGAGCGTCTGACCGGATGGGACATGATCGAACGCATCGTCGACGTTTTTCTGCACGCACCGTTCGAGGGCGATACGCCCGCGGGCGCGCGACACAAGCATCGCGTCGAGCAGCTCTTCGAATTCGGCGACGCGCAGCGCGAGCGCACCCTCGAAGCGATCGAGGCGGGCAAAGTGACGGGCGCCGCTACGCCGAAAGACCTGCTCTGAGAGGAACCTCATGGATATTCTGACCACGAGCACGCTCGAAGCCCAGGATCCGCAGCTCTACGCGGCGATCGCCGGCGAGGAACGCCGCCAAAAAGAAAACCTCGAGCTGATCGCATCGGAAAATTACGCCAGCCGCGCGGTGCGCGAAGCGATGGCATGCGTGATGACCAACAAGTATGCGGAAGGCTATCCGGGCAAGCGCTACTATGGTGGATGCGAGTGGGTCGACGTGGCCGAGAGTTTGGCGCTCGAACGTCTGCAGCAGCTCTTCGGCGCCGATCATGCCAACGTGCAGCCCCACGCCGGCGCGCAAGCCAACATGGCGGTGTTCATGGCGCAGTTGCAGCCCGGCGACACCGTGCTCGGCATGTCGCTCGCACACGGCGGCCATCTCACCCACGGCACCAAAGTCAGTTTCAGCGGCAAATTGTATAACGCGGTCGCATACGGCGTGCGCAAAGATACGGAGCTGATCGATTTCGAGGAAGTGCGCGCGCTGGCGCGCGAACACAAACCGAAGCTGATCATCGCCGGCGCGAGCGCGTATCCGCGCGTGATGGAGTACGCGCCGTTCCGCGAGATCGCCGACGAGGTCGGCGCCGCGCTGTTGGTCGACATGGCGCACATCGCGGGACTCGTCGCGGTGGATCTCCATCCCTCGCCGATTCCGTTCGCCGAATTCGTCACCTCGACGACGCACAAGACGCTGCGCGGTCCGCGCGGCGGCTTCGTGCTCTGCAAAGCAGCCTATGCGCAGGCGATCGACAAGAGCGTCTTTCCGGGCATTCAAGGCGGCCCGTTGATGCACACGATCGCGGCCAAAGCCGTCGCGTTCGGCGAAGCGCTGCAGCCCTCGTTCAAAACCTATCAACGCAATGTGATCGACAATGCGCGCGCGATGGCCGAGGAGTTCGTGCGCGGCGGTCTGCGCCTGGTCGCGGGCGGCACCGATACCCACTTGATGCTGGTCGACGTGTCGGTCAAAAACCTGACCGGACGTGCGGTCGAAGCGTACTTAGATCGAATCGGCATCACGGTCAACAAGAACGCGATCCCCTACGACCAGCAGAAGCCGGTGGTCGCAAGCGGTATCCGGATCGGAACCCCCGCCATCACCTCGCGCGGACTGGGGATCGAGGAATGTCGCGAGGTCGCGCGCATCATGGTCGACGCGTTGGCCGATATTGAGACCGAAGTCGCAATAGAACGGTTGCGCGGGCGGGTCCGCGACCTCACGTCGCGATTTGACGTGCCATAAGCAAGCAATAGCTCGCGTGCTTTCGCGGCTTTAACGCACGCGCTCTCAACGGACTCTCAGGTCACGGCGTATCGTGTCCATTAGGTGTTAATCGCTAACCATCGGGTCTCATCCTCACACGGTTCGATTTCGCCGGCGACCGAAGCCGTCTTCATTCATAGCGGCTGGCGTTCTGCCGGGACTTGGATTTGGAGTGAGTTTCGTTCCAAGGCTCACACGATGGCCTTCTATGAACCTTTGCACGAGCTGCTCCACGATATGACCGTCGACGGCATTCGAAAATCGGGACCGGCGAGCTGGGACTCGGGGCATCCTGCCGGCGCTCCGTACTTCGAGGAGTTCACGCCGCTCATCAAGCGGCGCGGCGTGACGCGCTACGATCGCGCTTTCGCATTCGATCGGTATTTTATCGAGCGCGACGCGCTCGAGCCGAAGCTTTTTGCCTATCTCTCCTCGTTGATCGAACTCGCGCGCAGGTCCAACAAGACCGCCGTCTTCAAATTTTGCCGTTCCCTTGGAAGGGTCGCGTGGATGCGCGCGCATTTCCCCCGTGCATTTCACCTGGGAATCGTGCGCGATCCGATCGCGCAGTGGAACTCGGCGCGGCGCCGGACGCAATCCGGAGACGTCTACTTTCTTGCCGCTCCGCTCGCGATTCTTGCTCGCAACCAAGCCGAACCCATGGTGGCGCTCACTGTCGCGCAATTTGGTCTCCGTCTTCCGTCGATTCGCGGCCGGGATTTCGAAAAGGTGCTTGCGCAGAGCGTCCGGTTCGTCGAGAGCGCGCCCGCTGCCGTGCTGTACAGGAGTTTCTTGGCGTTCTGGCTGGTCACTGCGTGCAAATCGCTCCCCTACACCGATGCCACGATCGATGCGGATGCGCTCGCCCGGTCCGCGCTCTACCGTAAGCAGATCGAGCGCACACTCGAGCCCTCCATCGGCCTCGAGGTAAACCTCGAACAGGCACGCACGCCGACGTCGAACGGCGTCGGCTTCGATTTGGAGGCCGGCGAGATCGAGATCGCGCACCGGCAAGCGGCCGGCGCGCTCACCGCGATTGCAGCGTCACTCGGGGCGCAGGCCTCCGGTTCGATCGGTACGGTTGCACGCAAGCTCTGGGCCGAGACTCAGCAAGAAGAACGCGCGATATAAAGCGCGAAACGCGGAGCCGTGGCGGTTTCGGTAGTCTGTTTCGATCTGTACGGCACCCTCTTCGACTTGGACGGATTGGAGCCGCTGGTACGCGAGTACACCCCAATGGCCGAAGCGATGTGCGAGGAATGGAGGCGTCGCCAACTGCAGCTCGCCGGCGTTGCAAATTCGAGCGGGCGCTACATGGACTTCGATCGGGTCACGCTCGTCGCACTTCATGAGATCGCGCCGCGCTTCCACCTCCGCCTTGCGCCGTCCGACCAGAAGCGCCTGATCGACGCGTGGGCTGCGTTGCCGGTCTTCGACGACGTGCTGCCGGCGCTCCAGACGATCACCACCCGTAAGCTGCCGATACTCGCCCTTACCAATGCGGTCGCGTCGACCGCGCGTAACGCGCTCGCGCACGCGGAAATCGCCGAGTATTTCCGCGACGTGCTTTCGGCTGACACGGTCAAGGTGTACAAGCCGAACGCGGCCGTCTACGGTCAAGTCACGACCAACGGCCTATATCCCGAAGACGTCCTCTTTTTCTCGTCCAACGACTGGGACGCGATGGGAGCGAGTCAAGCCGGGTTCCACAGCGTGTGGGTCAATCGGCGGGGCGCGCTGGCGGGCATGCGCAACGAGCGCACGATACCGGGACTCCACGCGGTCGAGAGCGTGCTCGACGAGCTCGGCGCCGGTATTCGCTAGCGCCGGTATGCGCTAACGAAGCTTGGCTTCGTCGATGCCGAGCGCGTCGACTGCAGCGGCGAGCGCCGCCAAGAGCGCGCAGGCAAACGCGACGCCGCGAAATCCGCTCTCGAATGCATGAATCGAGGCGCGCGCAATCGCAGGATCGCTGAAATGCGCGCCCCCGAGGCGGTCGCTCTGCGCTGCGGCGGCGAGACGCTGGTGCGCGGTCGCGTGAAGCGCGTCGAGCGAGCGATTCATCGAACGGTCGTAGAGCGCCGCGAGCAATACGGTGAGCGCAGCGATCGCAAGTAATCCGGCGATGCGCGAGACCGCGTTGTTGATGCCCGAGGCGATGCCGACGTCGCCCGCGTCGGCGGCGCCGATCATGGTCGTGGTGAGCGGCGCGACGGTAATACCCATACCGAGCCCGACGCCGAGCAAACCCGGCAGAAATCCGACTACGTAACCCTGCCGCGGTTCGAGCAGCGCCAGCAAAGCAAAACCGGCGGCGACGACCGACGGTCCGATCGTCAGCACGAGGCGCGGACCGAAGCGCCTCGCTAGCATGGCCCCCGCGCGCGAGAGCACAACCAGCGCCAGCGGCATCGGGAGCGTCGCGAACGCGGTTTGCAGCGCGGTGTAATGATGTGCTTGGATCATCGCAAAGGGAAGCTCGTAGAACAGCCCGCCGAGCGCGCCGTAAAGAAAGAGCGTTGCCAGGTTGATCGCACCAAAGGTACGCGAAGAGAAAATAGCGGGCGGCACGAGTGGTGCGCGCGCGCGACGTTCGCGTACGAGAAAGAGCCCCAGGAGCGCGACGCCGCCCGCGGCCGCGGCGTCGACACTCGGATTTCTCCACCCGCTTGAGCTTGCAACGATCAACGCGAACGTGATGCCGCCGAGCCCGAGCGTGCCGAGCAGCGCTCCGAGCAGGTCGAGTTCGCGCGGTGCATCGGGATTGCGGCTTTCGCTCACATGGCGCAGCGACGAGACGACGACCAGTGCGGCAAGCGGAACGGTG
Source organism: Candidatus Baltobacteraceae bacterium (assembly GCA_035502855.1). Taxonomy (NCBI): domain Bacteria; kingdom Bacillati; phylum Vulcanimicrobiota; class Vulcanimicrobiia; order Vulcanimicrobiales; family Vulcanimicrobiaceae; species Vulcanimicrobiaceae bacterium. Next base: position 196,974 of record DATJTX010000039.1, on the reverse strand, counting down.
ATCCAGAAGACCGAGCGCCAACCAAACGTGTCGATCAACGCGCCGCCGAGTGCGGGTCCGAGCGTAGAGGTCAGCGCGCTAAAGGCCGACCACGCGGCGATGGCGCGACCGCGGGCATCGCCCGAAAAATGATCTCCGAGGATCGCTAGGCTCGCCGGCGCAAGCAGCATGCCGCCCAATCCTTGTATCGTCCGCGCAACGAGCATCGATGGAATAGACCACGCGAACGCACAGCCGATCGAGCTGCACGCGAAGAGCGCTGCGCCCAAAATGAAAATGCGCTTACGGCCGTAGCGATCGGCGAGTGCGCCGCCCAGCAGCATCAACGATCCGAGAACAAGCGTATAAAGTTCGACGATCCACGCGACGTTGCCGGCGGACGTGTGAAATTCGCGCTGGATTTCCGGCAACGCGAGTGCAACGACCGAACCGTCGATGAACACGAGGCTCGAGCCGACGATCGTCGCGAGCAACACCCAGGTATCGCGTGCGCGCATACGAAACCGAGTTGCATGCCAGGGAGCTCCACCCTCCACGTCGTCGATCACCCGGCCGTCGCCGATCGTCTCGCCCGTCTCCGCGATCGCTCGACCGCGACGCCCGTCTTCCGAAAGCTGATCGAAGAGCTGGGCGCGTTTCTCGCCTATGAGGCGACCCGTTCGCTTCCGCTGCGCGAGGAACGCATCACCACACCGTTGATCGAGACGACCGCGCAGCGCATCGCGACGCGCCCCGTCGTCGCTCCGGTATTGCGCGCGGGGCTGGGACTGTTGCCCGGCTTTCTCGATGTGATCGACGACGCGGTCGTGGCGCATTTGGGTTTTTATCGCGACCCCGAGTCGTTGCGTCCGGTGCCCTACTACGCGAACATGCCGCCGGAGCTGGGCGATCGTCACGTCTTCGTTCTCGATCCGATGCTCGCCACCGGAAACTCGGGCGTCGCCGCACTCGATGCGTTGGCCGAACGCGGTGCGCGCGCGATGACGTTTGTCTGCGTCATCGCCGCACCCGAAGGCGTGCGGCGCGTGCACGCCGCGCATCCGCAGGCGGTCATCGTGGCGGCCGCGCTCGACGCGGGGCTGAACGATCACGCCTATATCGTGCCGGGTCTGGGCGATGCCGGCGATCGGATGTTCGGCAGCCTCACCTCGGTGCCGGCCGCGATGCGGGTGCGAACGCCGTGAACCTGCGTCCCGGCTGGGACGAGTATTTCATGCAGATCGCGCGCACGGTCGCGACCCGGGCAACCTGCCCGCGCGCGTCGGTCGGAGCGGTGCTGGTGCGCGAGCATCGCATTCTAACGACCGGCTACAACGGAGCGCCGCGCGGCGTGCCGCATTGCACGCAAGCGGGTTGCATCGTCGTGAACGACCACTGCCAGCGCGCGACACACGCCGAAGCCAATGCCATCGTGCAGGGCGCGCTTCACGGCGTCTCACTCCAGGGCGCGACCGCGTATTGTACGCACCAGCCGTGCGTGAGCTGCTCGAAATTGTTGATCAGCGCGGGCATCGTCAAGATCGTCTACGATGAAGCCTACCCGGATCCGGTCGCAATCGAACTGCTCGATGAAGCCGAGGTCGCGCTGGTCCCGTACGCTTCGCTCGAGAGCGCGCGCTCGTGACCGCCGCGCTGATCTACTTCATCACCTTCGCCGTCGCTGCAGTCGTCGTTGCCGCGACGACGCCGCTGGTGATTCGCCTCGCGACCCATCTGGAGATCGTCGACGGAACGGAAGCCGAGCGGCGCATGCATGCGGTGCCTCCGCCGCGTACGGGCGGTATCGCGGTCTTTTTCGGGTTCACCTTTGCGCTTTTCGTCGTCCTGGGTTTCGCCCTCAGTTCACCGTACGCGCTCTATCCGTCGGTCGCCCATCTGGGCGTGCACCAGAAGGTCAACGCGATCGCCGATCAATTCGACGCGGTGCACCGCCTCGTCGGTCTGCTCTTCGGCAGCATGCTGATCCTGGCCGTCGGGCTGTGGGACGACATCATGCAGATGCGGCCGCGGAACAAATTCTTCGCGCAGATCGTCGTCGCGCTGATCTCGATGCTCTACGGCTTCATCATCCCCGGCATCACGAATCCGTTCGACCACAACATGCACACCAACTGGATCGACTTTCCGATCTGGGTTTCGATTCCGCTCACGCTTTTCTGGTACGTCGCCATGATGAACGCGATCAACTTCATCGACGGGCTCGACGGCTTGCTCCCGGGGTTTACGCTGATCTCGACGCTCTTTCTCTTCGCGATCTCGGTCGTGCACGCGAACCCGGTGGTCGCGCTGGTCGTCATCGCGCTCGCCGGCGCCTCGCTCGGCTTTCTGCCCTACAATTTCAATCCGGCGAAGATCATCTTGGGCGATTCCGGCTCGCTCTTCATCGGGTACGTCTTCGCTACGGTTTCGATCATCGGCGCGAGCAAGACCGCGATCGCGATTTCCATCGTCGTGCCGCTGGTCGTATTGGCCCTCCCGATCCTCGACACGGCAGCCGTGATCATCCGGCGCGCGCGCGCAGGCAAAAGCATAACCGAAGCCGATCGCGGGCACTTCCACCACCAGCTGATCTTTCGCTTCGGGCTCAACGTGCGCCAGGCCGTGCTGCTGATCTACGCCGTCTGTTTCGTGCTCGGGTTCGTCGCGCTCGCGCTCTCGGGCGAGTTCACTCACGTCTTCCGTCATTCACTGTAGATGAGCGAAAAGAAATTGCGCGTGATGACCGTGTTCGGTACGCGACCCGACACGATCAAGATGGCTCCGGTCGTGCACGCGCTGCGCGCGCACGAGCAAATCGACGATCTCGTGTGCGTGACGGCGCAGCACCGCAAGATGCTCGACGATCTGCTCGATCTCTTCGCGATTCGGCCGCAGTTCGATCTGGATATCATGACCGACGACCAAACGCTGACCCAGATCACGACGCGCGTGCTCGAGGGGATGGAACCGGTTTTGCAGGAAGCGCGGCCCGACGTCGTGCTGGTGCACGGCGACACGACGACCAGTACCACCGCCGCGCTGGCCGCGTTCTACCAGCAGATTCCCGTCGGCCACGTCGAGGCGGGTCTGCGCACCAACGACCGCTGGCTGCCTTTCCCCGAAGAGATGAACCGCCGTTTGACCGGCACGATCGCGTCGTACCACTTCGCACCGACGGCGCTGGCGCGCGAACATCTGCTGCGCGAAAGCGTCAGCCCGGATGACATCATCGTCACCGGCAACACGGTGATCGACGCCTTCCTCGAAACCGCGCGGCGCGACGATCTGCCGGTGCCGCCGCGCTTGGACGAACTCGATCCGGCGCGTGCGGTGGTGCTCGTCACCGCTCACCGCCGCGAGAACCATCCCTACATGCGCGAAATGTGCGAAGCCTTGCGTGAGATCGCCCTGTTGCCCTCTCACCCGCAGATCTATTGGCCGGTGCATCCCTCGCCGCGCGTGCGGCCGGTCGCGTTCGAGGTGCTGGGCGGCGTGCCGGGCGTCGTGCTGGTCGAACCGATCGATTACGCGGCGATGGTGGCTGCCGTCAAAGCCGCGACGTTCGTGCTCACCGATTCGGGCGGATTACAAGAGGAAGCGCCGACGATCGGCAAGCCGGTGTTGGTGATGCGCGAGGAGACCGAGCGCCCCGAAGGACTGGAAGCCGGAACGCTCGAGCTGGTCGGGCACGACCGCGCCGCGATCGTCGCCGCTGCGCGCCGCCTGCTCACCGATCCCGCCGCTTATGCGCGCATGGCACGCGCGGTCAATCCGTACGGTGATGCGCACGCCGCGCCGCGCATCGTGCAGTGGCTGCTCGCGCGTCTGCGTGGCGCCGCTTATCCCGACGCCTTCGACGTCGCGCGCGCGTAGCGTCCTTCGAACCGTTCCTCGATTTCTTCGAGCGTGCGGCCCTTGGTTTCGGGTAGGAAAAATGCTGCGGTGATGAAGTAGACGACCGTGCAAGCGGCAAAGACGAAGAACATGCTCGCATAGCCATGCCGCGCGACGGTCGGCAAGAAGATCGCAGCGATCGTCGTCGATGTCGCTTGGTTGAGCACGAGCGCGATGCTCATGCCGTTCGAGCGAATGCGCGTCGGCATCAGTTCGGAGAGCGCAAGCCAGACGACGACGCCCGGACCCACCGCGAAGAACGCCATAAAAAGATAGAGGGTGAGCGCAACGAGCCATCCGTTGCTCGCGGGCGGCACCGGCGTGATATATGCCGAGATGATGCGCAACGGCGCCGAACGCGCGGCTTCGATATTGCCGAATGGACTGCTCGCCGAGCCCGAGAGGATAGCCTCGATCCGATTGGCCGGAACGTTGCGCCTGATCTCGATCGGCGTTGTAACCTCATCGGATCGCACCGCATTCGTCACCGAACTGAAATCGCCGTAGGCGTACCCGATGACGAGCGACTCTGCGCCGCCGTTCGCCGCCGCACCCACCGAGGTCAGCAGTCTGTTTGCCGTCGCTCGATCGAAGCGGAGCGTGAGCGTCTGGTCGGGCTTGACCATGCGGGCAACGGCTGCCGTGACATCGACGTGACGCGCCTCCGTTCGGTGAAAGAGTACGCCGGTTGCGAGCAAGGAAAGAATGATCCCGGCGCTGCCGACGGTCAGCAAAATCTTTCGGCCGACGCGGTCGACGAGCAGCACGGCCACGATCGTCAGGAGTAAGTTGACGAAATTGAAGAGCAGGCTGCCGACGTGCGCCCAATAGTCGTTCAACCCCGCCTGCAGCAGGATCGTCGTGTTGTAGGGAATGATCGAGTTGATTCCGGTGAGCTGGTTGCAGGTCAGGATGACGCACGCCAGCAGAAACGGGATCACGTATTTGCGCTGCAGCAGCGTACCGTGCTCGCGCGGCGCGCGATCCTTGAGCGGACCCTGAGCGCGAATCGCAAGCCAGCGCGGCGATTCGGCGAGCGCGAGCGTGCCGAACGTGAAGAGCAGCCCGAACGGAAACGAGATCCAGAACGTGCTGCGCCAGGCGTGATCTTTGAAGGCGAAGATCGTCGCGGCGCTCGCGCTCGTCGCGATCCCTGCGAGCTCGTGACTGAAGTAGAGCGCGATGAGGCTGGAGAGCACGATCCCGACGACCAGCAGCAGTTGAAAGAGCCCGGTTCCCTTACCGCGATCCTTCTCGTTCAAGCACTCCGCGAGATAGAGGGGGACGACGACACCGATCAGCCCGCCGCTGATGCCTTGCAAAAGCCGTCCCCCCACCAGCGCGTCGAAGCCATGCGCGAGCGCGATCAACGGAACGCTGACGCAAAAGAGCGCACCGGTCGCGGTCATCAACCACTTCCGGCCGATCCAATCGGCCAGCGCGCCGGCGAAGAGCGTCGAGAACACGGTGCCGAGCAAGACAGCCGCGACCACGATCGAAAGCTGGGCCGGTGAAAACCCGGTGGTAGCGGTCAGATACGGGAGCACGCCCCCGATGATCCCGACGTCGATCCCGTAGAGCAGCCCACCCAGGCCGGCCACGATCAGAAGGAAGCCGTTGTAGACGCGCGGCGACATCGGAGAGAGTTGTACGCGCTGCGGGCGAAAGGACCCGTCACTCATGCGAAGTGCCCTCACCGCCGGCTCCACCTTCGCCGCTGCCGTCCTGCTCGGGTTCGGAGGCGGGCTTGCGCTCGCTCACCGCACCGGCATCGCGCTTTGGGCGATTGCCGGGCTTTTCGTCGGGGTCGCGGTTGGCGGGGCCGTTGCGATGCGCGCCTTACTGCAGGCGGGAAAATAGAGGAAGATGACGTACGTAGGTCTCGCTCGCGCGATCCTTTTTGCGTCTCTTGCGGTAGCCGTAGGCCTGGCCTGCGGCTATCTGAACCTCCGGCTTCTTAGCGCCGCGGGAGAGCGGCTGGTCGAGTCGGGCTCTTCGAAGTCCTTCGTCTTAAGTAGTTTGTCGCGAGTGGGGGCCTTCGCTATAGTCGCGGTGGCATTTGCGGCGGCCGGCCCCTGGTGGTGCTGCCTTTTGTATATTGCCGGTCTTTTGATACCCATGGCGCTCTACGCCGCCCGCGTGGTGCGCGGTACTAAAAGTTAGAGAGTAGTAACGAGACTTTGCACGAGCAAATCGGTCAACACGCGGTGTGGCAGCTCTTCCCCGGAACCCTCTTCGGCATTGCCTGGGGTCGGGTCCACATCGACACGGTCTTGACCACCTGGATCGTCATGGCGATGACTCTTCCGCTCTTTGCATGGATGGGCGCGTCGTACCGTTCGGCCTTCGTCAACAAGCGCCAGACGTTCGTCGAGGGCGTGATCAATTATTTCGCCGATCTCGCCCACGGATCGATGGGCAAGCGAGCCGAGCCGTTCGTGCCGTTCTTCGTTGCGCTCGTCATCTTCATTTTTCTGTTGAACGAGTTTGGCGCGTTTCCATTCAAGGAGCCGCTCGAGCTGGCATTCGGCGGTTCGCCGACTGCCGACCTGAGCACGGCCGCCGCCCTGGCCGTGCTGGTCTTCATCATGATTCAATTCAGCGGCATTCGGCGCCAGGGGTTGGGTTTCTACAAGCACCTCGCCCAGCCGTTTTCGTACATGGTGCCGCTCAATCTCTTCGAAGAGTTCATCCGGCCGCTTACGCTCGCGCTTCGTCTGTTTTTCAACATCTTCATCGGAGAGCTGTTGCTCTTCGTGGTCGTGCAGATCATCACCGCGCACGTGAAGATCGGCTTCTTCAATCTCTCGCTCGCTGCGGCGATTGGACCGCTCTTCATCGAGATCTTCAACTTCCTAATCGGTTTGCTGCAAGCGTTCGTTTTTGCCTTGCTGTCGGTCGTTTATCTCTCTCTTGCGCTCGCCGACGAGCACTGATTTCCAAGAAAGGACATTACGTTGAGCCCTGAAGTCATTATCGCATCGGTCTCCCTGCTCGCCTTCGCGATCATCACCGCCGGCTTCGCCCTCGGAACGACGATCGGTGACGGTGTGGTCAGTTCGCGGGCGGTCGAAGCGATCGCGCGCCAACCCGAAGCGCGCGGCAACATCATGCAGTTCCTGATCATCGGCGTCGGATTCGTCGAAGGGAACGCCTTCATCGCACTGGGCTTGGGCCTCTTCATCCTCTTTGCTCCGACCGCGCTTCCGCTCGTCGGCAAGGCGCTGGCAGGCCACTAGCGAGCGAACCTAAAGCCGATGTTTCTCTCGATCAACGGAACGTTTTTAGTCCAAATCGTCAATTTCGTCGTATTTTACGCGATCTTGAACGTGGTCTTTTTGCGTCCCGTGCAGCGAGCGATCGCGAAACGGCGTGAGTACATCGAGAGCCTCACCCAGGACTACGATGCGGCGCAGGCGCAAGCGGCGCAACTGCGCGCCGATGCCGAGCACGTTCGTGCAGAAGCCCGGCGCGAGGCCGATCACGTTCTCGCCGCGGCGCGCAACGAAGGGGGTAACGAGGCGGCGAAAATCGCTAGCGAGTATATGCAGCGCGTGCGCACGATCGTCGAGGACGCGCATCGCACCGTAGCCGGCGAAGTGGAAGCGCTTCGGCCGCGCGAGGGCTCCCTCGCCGAAGAGCTGGCGCAAAGCATCGTCGCGCGCGTAGTGCCGGAGCTGACCGCGTGAATTACGACGCAATCGCCTTCTGGAGCCAAATCGCGGGCTTCGTGCTGTTTGTCGCGCTCTTCATCTGGGTCGTTTCCAAGTGGATCACGCCGGCCGTGAGCCGGGCACAGCGTGCGAGTAACGAGCGCATCGCCCAGGCGGAACGTCATCGCGACGATATGCGCGCGGCGGTTGAGTCGCTGCGGCATGAGATGGAAGGCGCCAAGCGCGACGCCGCCATGATTCTCGAACGGGCGAAGGAGCGCGCGCGGCGCGAGCACGACGAGATCATCGCCGAAGCCCGCGAGGAAGGCGAGCTCGCGGTGCGCAATGCGAACGGGGAACTCGCGCGGGCGCGCATGGCGGCGCGCGAACAACTGCACCACGATTTGGCGGCGAAGGCGCTAGAAATCGCACGAGCGACGGTATCCAGGCGCGTCGACGCGCGCGGGAACGCACTGCTGTTGCAAGAGTTCGTTGAGTCGCTCCATGGCCAATGAAACGCTGGCGCGCCGCTACGCAACCGCGGTGTTCGCGCTGGCCTCCGACGCCGGATCGGTCGAACAGGTCGGTCCGGAACTGGAGATGATCCTGCGCATGATCCATAGCGATCCGGCGATCCTTCAATATTTCGTCTCGCCGGTCGTCAATCGCACGGAAAAAGAGCAAACGCTGCTCGAATCGCTGCGCGGGAAAGTGGGCGATATTCCGCTGCACACGCTGCTCCTGCTGGTACGTAAGCGTCGCGAGACGCTGCTGGAAGAGCTCGTGACCGAGTACCGGAAGATCGCGCGCTCCGCTCGGGGTGTCGAACCGCTCGTCGTGACGACCGCGCGCAAGCTCGACGACGGTGAGGTTCGCACGCTGGTCGAACAATTCGAGCGAGCCTACGGAAAGAAATTCGAAGCCAGCGTCACGGTCGACCCGTCGCTGATCGGCGGCGTGCGCATCGCGATGGGCGATCGCGTGGTCGACGGCACGGTCTCCGGCCGCCTGGAAGAACTCACGAGGACACTTTTTGGGGCCGGTAACCAACGTGCCGGCGCCCTCGGGGAATGAGATGCTAGCCAAAACGAAGAGCGCCCTCGCAGTTGGGGGCCCCGCTTCAGCGGGGGGCGCGGAGATTGGATCGGAGCGCCTTTTAAAATGATAAACGCAGACGAAATCGCCGGTATTCTCAAGCAGCAGATCGCGAGCTTCAAGACCGGCGTTCAGGAAGACGAAGTCGGCACCGTAATCGAGGTCGGCGCAAACCTGGCGCGCGTCTACGGTCTGCGCGGCGTTCGCGCGTCCGAACTGGTCGAGTTCAGCGGCGGCCTGCAAGGCGTCGCGCTGAACTTGGAAGAGGACAACGTCGGCGTCGTGCTCATGGGCGAGGACGAGAACGTGAAAGAGGGCGATACGGCGCGCCGCACCGGTCGCATCGCCTCGGTTCCCGTCGGCGAAGCGCTGCTCGGACGCGTGGTCAACCCGCTCGGAACGCCGATTGACGGCAAGGGGCCGGTCGAGACGAAAAAATACCGCACGATCGAAAACGTCGCGCCCGGAGTCGTGCAGCGTCAGGCCGTCAAGCAATCGCTGCCGACCGGTATTCGTGCGATCGACGCGCTGATTCCGATCGGCAAGGGTCAGCGCGAACTGATCATCGGCGACCGTTCGACCGGCAAAACCGCGATCGCCGTCGACACGATCATCAACCAAAAGGGCAAGAACGTCTTCTGCATCTACGTTGCGATCGGCCAGAAAAATTCGACCGTCGCGGCGCTCGCGCAAGTGCTCGAACAACGCGGCGCGCTGGACTACACAACGATCGTCGCGGTGAGCCCGTCGGAAGCGGCGGCACTGCGCTGGATCGCACCGTTCGCCGGCTGCGCGATGGGCGAAGAGTTGATGTATGCCGGCAAAGACGTGTTGATCATCTATGACGATCTCACCAAGCATGCGCAGTCCTACCGCGAGATGTCGCTCTTGCTGCGCCGTCCGCCGGGTCGTGAAGCGTACCCGGGCGACGTCTTCTACCTGCACTCGCGACTACTCGAGCGCGCCGCGAAGCTCTCCGATGACCTCGGCGCTGGGTCGATGACGGCATTGCCGATCATCGAAACGCAAGCCGGCGACTTCTCCGCGTACATCCCGACCAACGTGATCTCGATCACCGATGGCCAAATCTATCTCACGCCAGAGCTCTTCTTCCAAGGCATCCGCCCGGCCGTGAACGTCGGCCTGTCGGTCTCACGTGTCGGCGGATCCGCCCAAACCAAGGCGATGAAGAGCGTCGCGGGACAGCTCAAACTCGAGCTGGCCCAATATCGCGACCTCGCCGCTTTCGCTAAGCTCGCCAGCGACCTCGACAAATCGACGCAGATGCAGTTGATGCGCGGCGAGAAACTCACGGAACTGCTCAAGCAGCCGCAGTACCAACCGATGGCGATGGAAGATCAAGTCGCAGTCTTGTATGGCGCGAACAGCGGCGCGGTAAACGACGTGCCGACCAATCGTCTGCAAGACTGGGCCACGGGCTTCGTCTATTTTCTCCATCAGAAGTACGCGGTCGTCCCCGAAGCGATCGCTTCGAGCGGGCAGCTTTCCGACGAGACGAAGCAGAAGCTCAACGAAGCACTGACGGAGTTCAATAAGAGTTTCTAATGCTTGGCTATCGACTCGAGACCCAAGGCGCATGGATGCGCCGTGTCATCCTGAGCGAAGCCCGGAGGGCGTAGTCGAAGGATGCCGACGGTCAAGGCGCTTCGCGAGCGCATTCGTTCGCTGAAGAATACGCAGCAGATCACCAAGGCGATGAAACAAGTCGCCGCGGCCAAGATTCGCCGTGCGGAGCAAGCGCAAAAGGAGGCGCGCCCGTACGCCGACACGCTGGCGGAGATGCTGCACGATTTGATGGCTGCCGTGGCCTCGATCGATCATCCGTTCATGAAACCGGGAACCGAGGGCGCACCAGCCGGCGTGATTCTGATGACCGCCGACAAGGGGTTGGCCGGCGCGTTCAATTCAAACGTGATTCGCGCAGGCGAGATCTTCGCGCGCGAACGTAAGAACGTCGCCTGGTATACGGTCGGAATCAAAGCGCGCAACGCCGTTCGCCGGATGGGTAAGCCCGATCATCCGACATGGGCGATCAACGCGCCCTCGAAACTCGAGGTGGCGCGGGAGGTCGCGCAACGCGTGACCGACGATTTCGTCAACGGCAAGGTCTCCGAGATCGTGCTGATCAGCTCGAAGCTGATCTCGATGCTGTCGCAAAAGCCCGAGACGCGCCGGCTCGTGCCGATCATGCGCTCGTCCTTCGAGGCCTCGCTTGGTGGTGCACCTCAGGATGACGGAGGCGATGACGAGAAGGGGCCGAAGGGCGCGGTGGAATTCGCGCCGTCGCCCGAGTTCGTGCTCTCGCGCCTGCTGCCGAAATATCTCGAGTTCACCATCTTCTCGGCGATTCTCGAAACGGACGCCGCCTTCTTCGCCGCGCAGTTGCTGGCGATGAACAACGCAACCGACAACGCGGGCAAGTTGATCGATTCGCTCACCATTCAAATGAACAACGCGCGCCAAGCCGCGATCACCAAAGAACTGCTCGAAATCGTTGGTGGGGCAGAGGCGTTGGTTAATGGGTAAATTGGGGCCCCGTGTCGCGAAGTCGACACGGGGGCGCGCAGCAGCGTTTCCGGCGCGGAGTGCCGGAAGTGCTGCGGAGCGCCAAAGCACCGCGCAACGTGCGGTGCGCACTTTAAAAGGGAAAAGAGATGGCTGCCACCGGTAAAGTCGCACAAGTTCTCGGAAACGTCGTGGACGTCGAGTTCACGCCGGAAACGCTCCCAAAGATCAACGACGCGCTGACCACGCGGGTCAACGACGAGTCGCAGGCGGGAAGCAACGGTCAAGCTTCGACTGCCGGCGTCGAGCTGGGTGGAACGGCGATGCAAACGCGCGACCTCGTGCTCGAAGTGCAGGACGAACTTGGCAACGACCAAGTCCGGTGCCTGGCGTTGGGATCGACCGACGGCCTGCGGCGCGGCGACCCGGTAACCAATACCGGCGGCCCGATCAAAGTGCCGGTGGGTGAGGGCACGCTGGGACGCATCTTCAACGTGCTCGGCCAGACGATCGATTCGAACGAGCCGATCAAAGCCGCGGCGGAATGGCCGATCCATCGTCCGGCGCCCGACTTCAAGTCGCAGGATCCCACGCCGAAGCTCTTCGAGACCGGCATCAAAGTCATCGATTTGATGGCGCCGTACACGCGCGGCGGAAAAATCGGACTCTTCGGCGGCGCGGGCGTCGGCAAGACCGTGCTGATTCAAGAGTTGATTCGCAACATCGCCAACGTGCACAAGGGCTTCTCGGTCTTCACCGGCGTCGGCGAGCGCACGCGTGAAGGCAACGATCTCTGGCTCGAGATGAAAGAATCGGGCGTGCTCGCTCAGACGACGCTCGTCTTCGGGCAGATGGACGAGCCGCCGGGCGTGCGTTTCCGCGTCGCGCAAACCGGCGTGACGATGGCCGAGTATTTCCGCGATGAAGCCGGCGCCGACGTGCTGCTCTTCATGGACAACATCTTCCGCTATCTGCAGGCCGGCTCCGAAGTCTCGGCGTTGATGGGCCGCATGCCCTCGGCGGTCGGGTATCAGCCGACGCTCTCGACCGACATGGGCGTGCTCGAAGAGCGCATCACCTCGACCAACAAAGGGTCGATCACCTCGGTGCAGGCCGTCTACGTGCCGGCCGACGATTACACCGATCCGGCCGTCGCGGTCACGTTCGCGCATTTGGACGCGACCACCGCGCTGTCGCGCCCGATCTCGGAACTGGGCATCTATCCGGCGGTCGATCCGCTCGCCTCGACCTCGCGCATTCTCGATCCGCAGATCGTCGGCGAGGAGCACTACAAGGTGGCGACCGGCGTGCAAGAGACGCTGCAGCGGTACCGCGACCTGCAAGACATCATCGCGATTCTGGGGATCGAGGAGCTCTCCGAAGACGACAAGATCGTCGTCGGTCGGGCTCGGCGCATGCAGCGGATGTTCTCGCAGCCCTTTTTCGTGGCCGAGCAATTCACCGGGACACCCGGCAAATACGTCAAGATCGGCGATACGATCGCGTCGTTCCGCGAAATCCTCGACGGCAAGGTGGATAATCTGCCGGAGCAGGCGTTCTTCTACAAGGGCGGCATCGACGAGGTCAAGGACGCGGCCGAAAAGCTCGGCGCCACAGCCTAGATACATGGCCTCCACTATCCCGTTCAAGCTGATCACACCGACGAAAGTTGTCTTCGCCGGCGACGCGGAGCTGGTGATCGCGGTGACGACCGAAGGGGAAGAGGGCATCCTGCCCCGCCACGCCCCGTTCTTGGCCGCGCTCAAACCCGGCGTGGTGCGGGCCAACGTCGTGGTCGAGGGTAAGCCGCAGCGGCTCGAGCACGCGACGCGCGAGGGCTTCATGCAAGCGCTGCCCGACCGCGTCACGATCCTCGTCGACGAGGCGGTCGGTTTCGACGACGTCGACGTGGCGAAGACCCGCGACGAACTCGCGCACGCGACGAACCAATCGGCGATCGACTTTGCCAACGCAAAGCTCAGGCTCACCGGGCACTAGATTTAAAGGCGCTCCGGCCGAGCCTCCGCGCCCCCCACTTCGTGGGGCCCCAGACCACGGGGCGCGTAAACGTGTTGGGAAGGCCGTGATTCCCCTAGGGCGCCCCTAATAATCATGCAGCCGTTGCAAACATGTTCCGGGACCACATTTAGCGAATCGATTTCGTAATGCTCGATCGCTTAGAGACCACGTTGCGGGTGCGCGGCGGCGTCCGCTTGGAGGGTTCGGTCGCAACGCATGGCGCGAAGAACGCGGCGCTGCCGATCATGGCTGCCTCCATTCTCGCCAAGGGTAAGGTGACGCTCCATCGCGTACCGCGCATCACCGATGTCTCGGTGATGTGGTCGCTGCTCGAAGCACTCGGCGCGCGCATTCGCTACGAAGGCGACAACACGGTGACGATCGACGCGAGCAACGTCGCGTCATACCGCGCGCCGTACGCGTTGGTGCGCAAACTCGCTGCGTCGTTCGATATCGTCGGGCCGCTGCTCGGACGGTTTGGCAAAGCCGAAGTCCCGCTTCCCGGTGGCTGCATCCTCGGAACGCGCGCCACCGATCTGCACGAGCAAGCGTTCCTCGCGCTCGGATGCGACGTGCGCAACGCGCACGGCTATCTGATCGCCGAATCCAAACAGAAGCGGCTCAAAGGTGCGCCGATCGAATTCCGCATGCCCAGTGTCGGCGCGACCAAGAACGCGATGCTCGCGTCCGTGCTCGCGCAGGGAACGACGACGCTCAAGAACGTTGCCATGGAGCCCGAGGTCGTCGACCTCGGCAACTTCCTCAATAAGGCCGGCGCCAAGATCGAAGGGCTCGGAACCGACACGTTCGTGATCGAGGGCGTGCGCGAACTGCATGGCGTGGAATACGAAATCATTCCCGATCGCATCGTGACCGGCACGTTGTTGCTCGCGGGCGCGGTGACGCGCGGGGACGTCACGGTGACCGGCTGCCGCCCCGACCATTTGGAAGCGTTCATGATGAAGCTGCAGGAATGCGGCGTGGATCTCACCTTCGGTGAGGATTGGATTCGCGTCGACGGCAGCCCCGTCACCGGCGGTACGGAAATTCTCACCGCGCCATATCCCGGCTTTCCGACCGATCTGCAGCCGCAGATGATCTCGTTCCTCACCACCGTTCCGGGAACCAGCGTCGTCGAAGAATCGATCTTCAACGCGCGTTTCTCGTACGTGAACGAGCTTGCGCGCATGGGCGCCGACGTCCGCGTTTCGATGGAGAGCAATACGGCGGTCGTCAAGGGTGCCGCGCAACTTTCCGGCGCGCCGGTCGAAGCGCCCGACATACGTGCGGGCGCCGCGCTGGTGATCGCCGGCCTCGCGGCCGCCGGTGAAACGGAGATCATCGGCCTCGAATACATCGACCGCGGGTACGAGCGACTGGAGGAATTGCTCGGCACGCTCGGCGGACAGGTGCAGCGAAGTAGCGGTATCACACCGCTGAGCGAACCGGCCGGCATCTTCGAAACGCGCGAATATCCGCGCGTCGGCTCCGCTGCGGGATAGAATCGTCACCCCTCACTCATAGACTCTGGAGTTATTGGTTTGGATATCGGGATCGATCTTGGCACAGCCAACGTGCTCGTGCATGTCAAGGGCAAGGGCATCGTGCTGCGTGAACCGTCCGTCGTTGCGAAAGACATGAACACCGGCCGTGTGCTCGCCGTCGGCGAGGAAGCGCGGCAAATGCTCGGCAAAACGCCGGCTCACATTCAGGCAATCCGGCCGCTTCGCGACGGCGTCATCGCGGATTTCGAAGTGACCGAAGCGATGCTCTCGTATTTCATCAAGAAGGTGATGAAGGATCGTTCGTGGTGGTCCACGATCGTCAAGCCCAAACCGCACGTGATCATCTGTGTGCCGGCCGAGATCACCAGCGTCGAAGAGCGCGCCGTCAAAGACGCCGCCAAGCTGGCCGGCGCGCGCAACGTCGATATCATCGAGGAACCGATGGCCGCGGCCATCGGCGCCGGCCTGCCGATCGACGGGCCTTCGGGCTCGATGGTCGTCGACATCGGCGGCGGCACGACCGACGTCGCGGTCATCTCGCTCGGTGGGGTCGTGGTTTCGCAGTCGCTGCGCGTGGCGGGCAATAAACTCGACGACGCGATCGTGCGTTACATCCGGCGCGTCTACAACCTGATGATCGGCGAGCGCACGGCCGAGGAGATCAAGATCAAGATCGGTTCCGCCTACAAGCTCGAGCAAGAGCTGGCGATGGAAATTCGCGGACGCGACTTGATCAACGGCCTACCGAAGACGGTGAAGATCACGAGCGAAGAAATTCGGGAGGCGCTCTCGGAACCGGTCGGTGCGATCGTCGAAGCGGTAAAAGCGGTGCTCGAAAAGACGCCGCCGGAGCTGGCCGCGGATATCATCGACCGCGGGGTGATTCTCACCGGCGGCGGCGCGTTGCTGCGCGGTTTGGACAAATTGCTTTCGGAAGTCACCGGCGTTCCCGCGATCGTTGCCGACGATCCGCTTTCGTGCGTAGCGATCGGAACCGGAATGAGCATTCACATCTAAAATGATGACTCTAGACGCGCGCGTCGAGCCGCTCGAGCGCGTTGTCGACGAATGCGCCCGGGTGATCTTTGCCGGCGGTGCGATCGTGCTTCCGAACGATACGAGTTATTGTCTGGCGTGCGATCCATATCGCTGCGGCGTCGCGACCGAACCGCTTGAACTGCTGATCGCAAGTCCGGCAGAGTTCTTGGAATACGCGCGCAGCAACCCGCTCGCACTTCTAGCGTCCAAGCGATTGTTGCCGGGACCCGTGACGTTGATCATCAGCAAGCCGGCGTTTCTCGCGCCGGACGTAGCGCCTGGAGCGGCGACGATCGGCGTGCGTGTTCCCGACGAACCGGTGGCCCGTGCGATCTTGGAACGGGCTGGGCCGCTTGCGGCCGTTGCGGTCACGAACGGCGCTGCGGAGCGTGCGGACTTGACGGTCGAGAATGGTCCCACGCGCTACGAGCGCGAAGCAACGGTCGTGGATTTGACTGGACGGCATGCCCGAATCGTGCGCGAAGGCGCGCTCGAACCCGAACGCCTCGCCGGACTGCTGCGGTGATGCGGATCTCGCTGGTGTGTTTCGTGGCCGTCGTGCTGATCGCGGCCACGCCGCGGCCCGCCCCGAGCCCGTCGCCCACGCCGGGGTCGAACGGCGCCGACACGTTTCAGGTCGGCGTGTGGACCGTGCACGCAGCGCTGCTCGACGCCAACTTCAAGACCGGTGATTTCAGTACTCCGCAGCAGGTGATGATGACGCGCGGCGGCGGCGACATCACGGCGGATCGCGCGAGCGGGAACTATAAGACCAAGGACGCGACACTCTACGGTCATGTGGTCATGCACGATACCGAGGGCAACTTCGCGGGACTTTCCAGCACCAAGCCGGCGAAATCGCACGGCCCGGCAACGCTCACGGCGGATCAAGTGCACATCGACGGCGTCGGCAAGATCTACACGGCGACCGGAAACGTGCATTACGTTCAGGCTGATACGACCGTTGACGCGGAGAAAGGCGTGCTCGACGATCTCACGCACGAGCTCGACTTGACCGGCAACGTGAGGATCGTGCAAGGCGATCGCAACATGGTCGCCGCGCACGTGCTGTACAACACGGTCTCGGGCGAGGCGCATGCCGAAGGGAACGTCACGATGCAGTTTCCGAGCGAAGTGAATCCGCACATCGCGACGCCGCGGCCGATCAATATCAAGAACCCGTTCGAACATCACCACGGCAACCCCAAACCGACCCCCTCCCCGCGCACGCGTTAACATGGATTCGCTCTTCGGGGAGCCGGACGCGCCGCTTGCGGCGCGTATGCGTCCGCGCTCGCTTGACGAGTTCGTGGGGCAGAGCGACATCGTCGGCGCGGGGCGCGCACTGCGCCGTGCGATCGAGGGCGACCGCATTCCGTCGATGATTCTCTGGGGCCCGCCGGGAACCGGGAAAACCACCCTCGCCGAGATCGTTGCGCGCTCGACCGGCGCGCACTTCGAAAAGCTCTCGGCGGTGAGCGCGGGGGTCGCGGATTTGCGGCGCGTGGTCGCCGAGGCGCAGGCGCGCCGCCGCGTCGGTAAGCGCACGGTGCTCTTCATCGACGAAATCCACCGTTTCAACAAGGCGCAACAAGACGCGGTTCTACCGTATGTCGAGGACGGCACGGTGACGATGATCGGCGCGACTACCGAGAACCCGTCGTTCGAGGTCAACTCGGCGCTGCTCTCGCGTACCCGTGTCTTCGTGCTGCATCCGCTCTCCGACGACGAGGTCGCGACCATCGTCGATCGCGCACTGGGTGACGCGCAACGGGGCTTGGGTTCGCAGCACATCGAGTTGTCGCCCGATGCGCGTCAGACGCTGATCGGTTATGCCAACGGCGATGCGCGTACCGCGCTCTCGGCGCTCGAGTTCGCGGCGCAGACCGCGCCTCAAAGCAACGGTGCAAAGACGATCGATCGCGCGCTGGTGCTCGAAGCACTGCAGAAGCGCGGCTCGACCTACGACAAAGGCGGCGAGCAGCACTACGACGTCATCAGCGCGTTCATCAAAAGCATTCGAGCGAGTGATCCCGATGCCGCGGTCTATTGGCTCGCGCGCATGATCGACGGCGGTGAGGATCCGCTCTTCATCGCGCGGCGCCTCGTGATCTTGGCATCGGAGGACGTCGGTCTTGCCGACGCGCAGGGAATCCAGGTGGCGATCGCCGCGCAGCAGGCGGTGCACTTCGTCGGGATGCCGGAAGGGTTCTATCCGCTGGCGCACGCGACGCTCTATCTCGCCCGGGCCAAGAAGAGCAACAGCGTGGGCCGGGCGTACGGCGCGGCGATGCGCGACGTGCAGGAAACGCGGAACGATCCGGTTCCGCTGCATCTGCGAAACGCGCCGACCGGTCTCATGAAGAGCCTCGGATACGGACGCGACTATCACTACGCGCACGACGACTACTCGATCGCGCAGGAGAACCTGCCCGAGAATCTGCGGGGGCACACCTATTACGAGGCCGGCGAGAACGACCAGCCCTGACGACCGGTGCGGAAAAAAATTACGGTCCGGGGGAAACCCCCCGGACCGCGTTCCCGTTGCTACTTCTCGGAGTGTGCAATGGAGCTTCGCACACCGATCATGCTAAGCTACGGCTCTGAGATGGCTCTGAGAACAGAATGAAAAATCGCATCTATCTCGACCATGCGGCCACAACCCCGCTTCACGCCGACGTGCTCGCGGCGATGCTGCCGTATTTTCGCGAAGCGGGGTACAACGCGAGCTCGCTGCATGCCGAAGGCCGCCGCTCGCGCGCCGGACTCGACCAGGCGCGCGACCGGGTCGCGGCCGCGCTTGGCGTCGCTCGCAAAGAGATCACGTTTCTCGCCGGCGGCACCGAGGCCGACAATCTCGCGATTCTGGGGGCTGCGAGGGCCAACCATGAGCGCGGCCGGCACGTCGTTTCGACCGAGATCGAACACCACGCCGTCCTGCATGCGTGCGATGCGCTGCGCGACGAGGGCTTCGAGGTCACGCTGCTCCCGGTCGACGAACGGGGGCTGGTCGATCCGGCGGGATTTGCGAGCGCGCTGCGCAGCGACACCGTGCTCGCCAGCGTCATGTTCGCGAATAACGAGATCGGCGTGTTGCAGCCGATCGCGCAGTTGGCTGCGATGGCGCGTGAGCGGGGCGTACTCTTCCACACCGATGCCGTCCAAGGCGTCGGCTTGGTCCGCGTCTATCCGCGCGAGCTCGGCGTCGATTTGCTTTCGCTCTCCGCGCACAAGTTCTACGGTCCCAAAGGGGTGGGCGTGCTGTACGCGCGTGAGGGCGTCGTGCTCGAACCGCTGATTCATGGCGGCGGCCAAGAATTCGGACGCCGCTCGGGAACCGAGAACGTGGCGGGTGTGGTTGGATTCGCTGCGGCGCTCGAGCGCGCCGTCGCGGAGCAACCCGAGCGTGCGGCGCGAATCGGCGCGTTGCGCGACCGTTTGGAAGCAGGCCTGCGCGATTGCGTCGATGACATGCGGGTAAACGGCAGTGGTGCACCACGCTTACCGAACAACAGCAACCTCTCGTTCGCCGGCGTTGATTCGGAGACGATGTTGATGCGGATGGATTTGGAGGGCATTGCAGTCTCAGCCGGAAGCGCATGTACCTCGGGAGCGCTCGAGCCGAGTCACGTCATCGCCGGGCTGAACATCGACCCGCGCTGGCGCCAAGGCGTCATCCGCTTCTCGCTCGGCGAAACGACGACCGAGGAGGAGATCGACCGGGTCTTGGAACTCGTGCCTCGTATTGCGGCAGAATTGAGGGGGAGAGCACTACTGTGACCGGGATCGATTGGAGCGTAGTCCTCGACATCGGTGTGGGCGTCGGTGTCCTGCTTATCGGGATAGGATGCCTGATCGCCGGGATCGCGGCGGCGCGAACGCTCGGCCGCGTCAATCAAACGCTCGACGTCGTCGACGGCCAGATCCAGAACCTGAGCAAACCGATCGGCGAGACGCTCGGGCACGTGGAGGGGATTGCCGACACGGCCGATCAGACCTTGGCGCGCCTGAAGGGCGTGGTCGGGTCGCTCGAAGGCGTGGCCGACACGGTTTCCGAGACGGCCGATCTGGCGAAGGCCGCCGTCGTGCCCGGCATCGTCAACGTCGGCGCGACGATTTCGGGAGTCACCGGGGGTTTGCGCCGGTTTTTTACGGGAAGAACTTCCAGCGAGGGCTCGTAAGGAGAGGAGCGCCATGGGCAGCGAGAACCGCGGTCGCGGATTCCTTCGCGGCTTTGTCCTGGGGGCAATCGCCGGGGGGGCGGTTGCCGTCCTCCTGAGCCAAGAAGAGACGCGCGACCTCTTGGTTGGAAAGGCGCGCGAAGCGGGTAACCTAGCGATGGATGCCTCGGGCGACTTGCGCGGCCGTTTCAACGACGTTGCCTCGCAATGGCACGAAGGAGCCGCGGATATGTACGAACGCGGGCGCGCGATCGTTGAAAATGCTAGAGCCAATTCCGGCGGAGAGGCCGAAAACTAGAGTGGAGAGAGGGACGTTGGACATCAAGGTAAACGTGCGTGAAGCGCAAGCGGATTGCTACATTGTCGAATTGAGCGGTGAGATCGACGTCTACACTTCGCCCAAGGTCAAGGACGCGATCGGCGACCTGATCGACCGTGGCGTATACAACCTAGTAATCGACCTCGAGAAAGTGCGCTACATCGACTCGACCGGGCTGGGCGTGCTGATCGGCGGCCTCAAGCGCGTGCGCGAGCATGGCGGTTCCGTCAACTTGGTTTGCACCAACCCGCAAATCCGAAAAATCTTCGACATCACCGGCCTGGTGAAGATTTTCGGAATCTTCGAGAGCGAAGATGCGGCGATGAAGGCGCTGGTGTGAACGAGCCCTTGCCGCGGAATGACGGCTCGGAAGAGATCGTCGACTTGCGGATTCCCTGCAAAGCCGAATGGGTTGCACTGGCGCGCCTTTCCGTCGCTGCGGTGGCAAGCCGGCTGAATTTTTCGATTGACGAAATCGAAGACATCAAACTCGCCGTCGCGGAAGCGTGCACGAATGCGATTCAGCACGCACACGGAAGCCCGTTCATCGAGATCAAGTGCGAAGGGCTGCAGGACGGTTTGCGCATCAGCGTGCGTGATCATGGGCGGGGCACGCATCCGGAACACATTCGCTCGCGCGAGCTCAACGACGAGCGCGTCGGGGGCCTCGGTGTATTCTTGATTCGTTCCCTCATGGACGACGTCGACTACGACGTTCGTCCGGATCAAGGTACACTGCTGGTCATGGTCAAGCGACTAACAGTTTAACGTGCAAAACCAAAGCGGCGACGTTCGCTCGACTCGCGAGCGGACGCGCGAGCTGTTTGCGCGTTTCGCGCGGTGCCGGGCGCGGCACGAGAAGCGACCCGACGTCCACGATCGGGAATACGAGTCGCTGCGCAACGATCTGGTCGTCGCGCATCTCAACCTCGTACGTTTTCTGGCGCTGAAATTCGTCAACCGCGGGGAACCGCTCGACGACTTGGTTCAAGTCGGAACGGTCGGCTTGCTCAAGGCGATCGATCGCTTCGAACTCGATCGCGGGGTCGAGTTCACAACCTACGCGACGCCGACGATCGTGGGCGAAATCAAGCGCTATTTTCGCGATAAGGGTTGGGCGGTCAAGGTGCCGCGGCGTTTGCAAGAACTCAACTTGGCGGTCAACCGCGCGAACGAAAAGATGTCGGTCGAGCTCGGCCGCAGCCCCACGGTAGCCGAACTCGCCGCGCACCTGGGTGCCGGTGAAGAAGACATTCTCGAAGCGCAGGAACTCGGGCAGGCCTACAACCTGCTTTCGCTCGATTCCGAAGTCATGGGCGAAGGCGATAAACGCTCGCAAAAGCTGGCCGACACGGTCGGCATCACCGACTCGGGGCTCGAATTGCTCGAAGACCGGGCCAATTTGGAGCGGGCCTTCCACGTGCTCAGCGGCCGCGAGCGGGTGATCATCTACCTGCGCTTCTACGAATCGGTCTCGCAGACGGAGATCGCGCGCCGCCTCAACGTCTCGCAAATGCACGTCTCGCGGCTGCAGGCCAAGGCCCTGGAGAAGCTTCGGGCGGCTCTCGGAGAATAGGACGCCCTAACGGGCGCTTATGTTATGATCCGTTGTTGAACCTATGAAGAGCCAAGAACTCCGCCAGGCTTGGATCGACTTCTTCGTTGCCAAGCAGCACAAGCTGATGCCCTCCGCGAGCCTCATCCCGGACGAAATGAGCACGACGCTCTTTACGATCGCCGGGATGGAGCAGTTCGTGCCCGTCTTCCTCGGCGACCAGCCGCCGCCCGCGCCGCGCGTCGTCACCGTGCAGCGCTGCCTGCGCGTCGCCGGCGCGAAGAGCGACATCGAAAACGTCGGCCGCACCGGCCGCCACGGCACCTTTTTGGAGATGCTCGGCAACTTCAGCTTCGGCGATTACTACAAGCACGACGCGATCGTGTGGGCATGGGAGTTCGTCACCAAGGTGCTCAAGCTGGAGCCCTCGCGGCTGTACGTGACGGTGCACACCGGCGACGACGAAGCCGCGCAGATTTGGCACAAAGACGTCGGTCTCGAAACCTCGCGCATCACGCGTTTCGACGAGGACAACTTTTGGACGATGGGCCCGACCGGCCCGTGCGGCCCTTCGACCGAAATCTTCTACGACACCGGCGCGGAGTTCGCGAGTGGTCCCGAAGATACGGGCCCGAATCTCGGCAATCGCTACGTCGAAATCTGGAACGTCGTCTTCCAACAATACAATCGCGGCATCGACGGTAAATTGACCGAACTGCCCAAGAAGTCGATCGACACCGGAGCCGGCCTCGAGCGCATGCTCGCGGTCTGCAACGGCAAAGCCTCGATGTACGAAACCGATCTGTTCTTGGACATCATCGCGGCCCAGCCGCCTTGTCACCCTGAGGAGCCCGCGGAGGGGGCGTCTCGAAGGGTGCAGGAGCAGCGCGAGCGGCAAAATATCATTGCGGACCACGCGCGCGCGGTGACGTTCCTGATCAACGACGGCATCTATCCGTCGAACACGGATCGCGGCTACGTGCTTCGCTTCTTGATTCGCCGCGCGATTCGCAACGGCAAATTGCTGGGCTATCCGAACGGCTTTTTGACCGAGCTGATTCCCGCCGTCGTGCGTTCGCTCGCGCCGGGCTATCCGGAACTGCGCGACAATCTCGCGCGGATCGTGCGGACGCTGCGTACCGAAGAGCAGACCTTCGACCGGACGCTCGAACGCGGCATGGCGATGCTCGACCGGCTGATCGACGACGCGAACGAAAATTGCACGCGGTTGATCTCGGGTCAAGATGCGTTCATGCTGCACGATACGTATGGCTTTCCGATCGAACTCACGCGCGAGATCGCGGCGGACGGCGGCGTGGCCGTCGACACCGCCGAATTCGAGACGGCGATGCAAGAGCAGCGCGAACGCGCGCGCGCGGACGCCAAAGCCAAACGCGCGGTGGTCACACTCGCCGAGTTGCCGGCGGTGCGTTCCGAGTTCACCGGCTACGAGGGCTTGGAGAGCGACGGCGAGATCGTGGCGATTCTGCGGGATGACAAGCCCGTCGAAACGCTACGGGCCGGAGAGCATGGAACCCTGATTCTGGATCGCACGGCCTTTTACGCCGAACGCGGCGGACAGATCGGCGATCGCGGCCGGATCGCGATGGACGACGGCTCGGTCTTCGAGGTCGACGATGCGCAGTACATGGGCGAAGCGATCGCTCATCACGGCGTGGTCAAGAGCGGTGAGCTCAGCGTCGGTGCCCACGTGCGAAGCGCGGTCTTCGATTGGTGGCGGCGCGAGATCCGCCGGCATCATACCTCGGCGCACCTGCTGCAGCGGGCGCTCAAAGATATTCTCGGCGACGAGGTGACCCAAGCGGGATCGTGGGTCGGCATCGACCGCATGCGCTTCGATTTCCGCAATCCGGCGGGCGCACTCACACCCGAGCAGCGGCACGCGGTCGCGGCGCGCGTCAACGAGATGATTCGGGATGACTCGCCGGTGATCACGCGCGAGCTGCCGATCGAGGAAGCCAAGCGCAGCGGCGCGATCTGGATGTTCGGCGAGAAGTACGGCGAGAAAGTCCGCGTGCTGCAGGCCGGCCCGTCGGTCGAGTTTTGCGGCGGAACGCATGCGCATTCCACCGGCGAATTGGGAATGTTCGTCATCTTGAACGAGTTCTCCATCGGCAGCGGCATTCGCCGGATCGAGAGCTGCGTCTCGCTGTCGGCCGAGCGATTCGTGACGAATCAGCAAGACCTGGTGAGCGAGCTTGCCTCGAGTTTGGCGACCTCGCCGGAAGAACTGACCGATCGCGTGAGCAAGCTGCAGCGCGAAGTGCGTGACCTGCAAACCGCCGTCGGGCAGATGAAGGCGCGCATGGCTGCGTTCGAGGCGCAGAGCTATATCGAACGCGCCGAGCGCAAGGGCGCCCGCACGTTCGTCGGAGCGGTCGTGCCCGAAGCCAATGCCGATGCGATTCGTCATCTCTCCAGCGCCCTGCGCAGCCGTTTGCCGAGCGGCGTCATCGCACTCGCGGGCGTCGATGACGGCGCGGTGAGCCTGCTCGTCTCCGCCAGTGACGATCTCGTCAAGGATGGCGTCCACGCCGGCAATTTGGTGAAGCTCGCCGCGCCGCTGGTTGACGGCAAGGGCGGCGGTGCCGCGACGCAAGCGCAAGGCGGCGGCAAGAACACGGCCGGCGCGTCCGCGGCCCTGAAAGTGATTCGCGATGCCGTTCTGGCGTAGTACGGTCGCCGCGACGATCGCGATGCTGGCGCTGCTCGGTGCGGTGCCGCTGAATTTGGATTCGCAGCTCGTGCTGCAGCGCTACGATCTGGCGATGGGTGATCTGCAGTTGCCCAAGACGATGATCTTCGATTACAGCGTGTCGCAGCTCGGTCCAACCGACATCGAACAGCGCCACGTCATCTATCGCAGCGGCCTCGAGGTGCGCGACGAAACGATCACGGTCGACGGTATTCCGCTCAAACCGAAGATCGTGAACTTCAGCCGCCGCGAAGACCGCTATGCGATCGCACGCCTGGCGCCGCGCAGCAGCACGTATTCGATGCTGTTCCTTCGCACCGTCCGCGACGGGTCGCACCTCGACTACCGCTACGACGTCGCACCGCTCGCAGCCGCCGGCGGCTTCGTTGTGACCGGCCTGGTCATCGACGGTATCACGTATTTGCCGCGCGAGATCGACTTCGCGACGAGCTCGGGCACCACCCAGGGTCAGGGCAAGCTGCTGTACGGCAAAGCGGGAAAATATTGGGTGCCGATGTTGGCGAGCGTGCAGGCGCGTGTGGACGGCAAGGATGCGCGCGAGCGTATCGTATGGGGCACGTACCGCTTCCCACCGGCGCTTCCCGCCTCGACCTTCGTGCCGCCGCGGCCATTACCGCACGCGACGCTGCCCCCTATTTGAGGCGCGTTCCGGGTCTACTGGCGTTCGCCGTCCCGCTGGCGATCTATCTCGTCAGCTCGTATCACGACGTCATGTATTGGGACGTCGGCGAGATGGATACTGTGCCGTACATCCTGGGTATCGCGCATCCGCCCGGATTTCCGCTCTACACGCTGATCGGCTGGGCCTTCACGCACGCTTTCCCCATCGGGAGCGTTGCGTTCCGGATGAGCGCGCTCTCGGCGCTCGCGCTGGCAGCCACCGCGTGGCTCGTGTGGCGCGTCGTCGTCGATGAAAGCGGCAACGCGATCGCCGGCCTATTGGCGGCACTGCTCTTTGCGTTCGGCGAGGACGTCTGGACGCATGCGACACGGGCCGAAGCGCACGCGCTCGTCGCGCTCGCCTGCGTGGCCGAGCTGTGCTTTCTCCTGCGCTGGCTGCGCCGCGGCCGCGCACGAGATCTCTACGCGTGCGCGCTCGCGCTTGGACTTGGGCTAGCAGTGCATCCGATCGTCGCATGGACGATCCCGGGCCTGCTTGCGGCGATCATCGCGCGCGCACATGTAACCGTTTCGCGCGTCTATCGGGTTGCTGCCGCGATCGCGTGCGTCAGCGCCGCGGTGTGGTTTTTCTACCTGCCGCTGCGCAGTGCGTACGTGAACGCTCAGCATCTCGATCCGCTCGCGCAGCTCGGCATCACCGGCGGCGCATTCTGGAATTACGGCGATCCGGTGCTGGTCGATAACTTCACGGCGCTGGTCACCGGCGCCGGTGTCGCCGTGCAGGGCGTACGCTTCGGCTACACGGCAGATACGTTCACCGATGGTTTCGTTCACTTTCTCGGGTTCGCCGTCTCCGAACTCACCCCGATCGGCTGCGTACTCGCGCTCGCCGGTTTGATCGTGCTCTTTCGACGCGACCTAACGCGCGCGATCGTCGCCTGCGCAACGATGCTGCCCGGTCCGATCTTCGCCTTCGGCTTGGGGGCCGAGTCCGACGTCGACCGCTACCTCCTTCCCGCGTTCGCGCTCTTCGCTGTTGCCGCGGGCATCGCGCTAGCGGCGCTCCGGCCGCCATCCGCCCGTCACGCGGCCCAGGCTTTCGCGGCGCTCGCCGTTGTCTATCTGCTGCTCTCGCAGCCGCATTTCTTCGACCAGCCGCATGATGCACGGGCGGCTGACGATGCGGCGGAGATCTTGCGTGCGACGCCGCCCGATGCGATCGTCATCGCGACCTGGGTGCTCGCGCCACCGCTCGCCTACGACGACTACGTGCTGCACGAGACGTCGCGGCGGCTGATCGTGCCGGCGTGGTACGGCGATGAGATCGACGTGCTGGCGCGGTGGGATGCCGCGCGTCCGGTGTACGTCGCCGGAACGCCGGAAGGAAGCGTTCCGGGATTTCATCTCGAACGGATGCCGACGCATGTCGAGCTCTATCGTGTCGTCGCCGATCGCTGACCCGTGAAGATCAAACAGTCGATCATCGCCGGTTTGGTCGGGCTGGTGATCATCGCGCTGATCGCGCACGGCCGCTCCTCGCCCTACAACAACTACGTTTTGCTGGCGCAAGCGTTCTTACACGGCCACGCTTGGATCAATTGGCCCGGCAACTACATCGACGCACTGCCCTATCACGGCCAATACTTCATCATCGAAGGGCCGATGCCGGCGATTTTACTGCTGCCGTTCGTCGCGGTCTTCGGAACCTTCAACCAAACCGCGCTGGCGATCGCGCTCGGCGCGGTCGCGGTCGGCGCAGCCTACGAACTGGGCGAGCGCTTCGGCGTGCCGCGCACGGCCAACATCTGGATTTGTGCGTTCCTGCTGGCCGGCACGGATCTGCTGTGGTGCGCGATGCTGGGCGACGTGTGGTTTATCGCGCACGTCTGCGCGGTCGCGTTTACGCTGCTGGCGTTGGTCGAGCTCGCGGGGAAACGGCGCGGATGGCTGGTCGGGATCTACGCGGGTTGTGCGCTCTTCTCGCGCTTCGATCTGGTGCTCGCGCTGCCGGTGTATGCATATCTCCTGCGTGACCGTATGCAGTTGCGCTCGTTCGGCGCCGTGCTCGTGCCGATCGCGCTGCTGTGGGTCGGCTACAATCTCGCCCGCTGGGGCATGTGGTATGACATCGGTTACGGCACGTGGTATCACCAGGACCAAGCCGGAAGTCCGACCGGCTCGCCGTTCCGGTTGATGTATTTTCCCTACCAACTCTGGTCGTTCTTCGTGCAAGGGCCGCAGCGAATCGCAAGCTACCCGTGGCTGGTTCCGTCGATCAGCGGCGTCGCGCTGACCTGGACCTCACCGGCGCTCGTGTTCGCGCTCTTTGCGCGCAAACCGGTGCAGTGGGTCGCGCCCCTCTGGATCGCAACGCTGCTCTGCGCCGGACCGAACTTTCTCTACTACGTCAACGGCTTCGCGCAGTTCGGCATGCGCCATGCGCTCGATTTCGAACCGTTCCTTGTCGCGCTGATGTTTCTGGCGGCCAAAGAACGCTTGCCGCGCTGGGCGATGGCGCTGATGGCCTATTCGATCGTCGTCGGACTGTGGGGCGTGTGGTACTGGAATGTATTCGTTCGAACGTCGTAGCGAGAGCCGAAGGGCGCAGAAACCGTTAGTAGAAGTCGCGCGCATGGGTGAGGAGAGAGCGACAAGCGGTTCAGGATCGCTATTCTTGCACCATCGTTAGGGGATGATGAGTTGAGATGAAAAACGCGCTCATCATAGCTTCGGCGGGCGTCCTTATGGTGTGCATCCTGGTGCTCTTGGCCGGCGGAACGTCGACGAGGGCTCTCGCTGCCTGCCCATTAGGTCTCAAGTCGGTCGTGACTCCCGCGTGCGCTCCAGTGAATACGCCAACCCCTGCCCCCACCGCAACCCCCGTTCCGGCGCCAACAGCAACCGCCCCAGCGGCAACGACGCCAACAGCCTCGGATATATCCGAGCTAACGGCACTTATCAACCGACCGTCGGCCACTGTTACGAGTATTGCAATCGTCGGTAATTTTGCGGAGGCGTGCTGGATGAATGGCAGTATCGGCGGAGCAATTCTGGCGACTAACACTTCGGGATCGTGGGTCCAGATCGATGCGGTTTTCGGTGGATATGCGCCAGGCGATATCACCTCGCGTGTTCCGTCAATCTCACTTCCAATTGCACAAGCGTTGGCGGCCCAAGCATCGCTTAACGAGCTCTAAATTCCGTGCTGCCAAAGGGTGCTGTATTACCGCTTGCCGTAGCAATTTCAGCTTCGACGGTAATATTCACGGGGACGTGTTACGCGGCGAGCAAATTGCCACATTCACGAATGGTGTATATCGGTAGTCCATTCACTGTGGTTCCCGAGGACGTGGTTCAAGTGACCACAGTTATGCCGGGTGAAGGACCGGGGGACGTCACGATCCTGGTTCGGGCGGCGCGCTGCTTTCACCCCGAGGGACCACCTATATTGTCGATAACCGTGAGCGGCGCCCCATTTAAGATCAGGCCCGGCGAGTACGCCGGTCTCGGCGTCGCAACCCGCGGAGGAAGGCGTGTGGCGGCTGTCCGCATTTTAGACAAAAAAGAAGAGGTCCAGCTGGGGTGCTTATGAACGAAATTGCGGTTGCCGGATCATACGCGATTGTTGGATTTACGAATACAAATGCTGACGTTACCGCGCTCCTGGTGAACAGCAACGGAACGTGGCAGGAAATCGAGGAGGGGGGCGGCCAGATCGTGATGGAGTCCATACTCCTTCGTGTGCCTACGACGCCGACTGCCATGGCGCAAGGACTTGAAACATTCGCGGAATCGCAGGCCGGTGGGAACTAACCGTGCCTACGTATTAGCGGCCCTGGTCGGATTTGCTCCTTTCTTTGCAGTAAGCGCGTTGGCCAAGGCTGCTGGTGCTTCAGGAGCGGTCCCGACTGTTGACGTACAGTTTGAAGGAAAATTTGCTGCCGTCCCGGAGGACGTCGCGCGCGTCCTCAGCGTTCGAGAGCAAGACGGCGTTACGATACTTCACGTTTTGACAAGCGTATGCGGCTTCGGCAAGGGGCGCGGATTGCCGATGGATGTACGTGTACGGAACGCCCGCGGATATACGTTTCGAGTTGGGGAGCTTGTGGTAACCGCCGCCATTCAGCGGAATAAGCGTTGGATTGGCGTGATTCGCCCGGTGCCGAAGAGTGAAGAATGGGATCTCGATTGCGTTCGCCGCAAAACCTAGCCGCGAGCGACCATCGGTAGTCCGCCGATCGTCGGGCGTTTGCCGGACGGCGGCGCGGTCGGTTCCGGCGGCTGCACCGCGTTGCCCTGCGGCATGTAACGAAGCGCGAGCAGCCACGCGAGGTAATCGTTGTAGCTTTCGCACTCGCCTTGGATCGTGAAGCAGCGCGCGATCCACATCGGCACACTAATGAAAAGGCCGATCCCGCTGAAGAGCGCGATCGTCATGAAAATGCCGCGCTTCCAATCGCCGAAGTAATACGATTCACCGCCGATGATGCCGAGAAAGACGGTCAGGGTCACGGCGATCGCCGAATCCTTGGCGTAGCGGTCGTACTCGTAGGCGTAGGCGCCCTGCGCCTCGGGACGGACGTAGGCGAGCAGCATGTGGGCATACGGCGTCATGGTGGTGCTCCTCCACTCCGTTCTACGCCGGGCCGGGGCGGATGTTTCAGGTGAACTCCGCGTACGCGTCGACCAGCTCGGCCGGGCGCGTCAAGGGCGCGGTACAGGTGGTCCCGACGCACAGATAGGCCGCGACGCTGCTGCCCGGCTCGCTGGTCACGGTGACGAAGGGCGAGGGCAACTGCCGGGCCGCACGGCGAAGGGCGGCGGCGGCGGCGAGCTCGCCGGTGACTCGCACCGCGACCTCGGGCGCGAGGTACCGCGCGAGCGCGCGCACGTAGGCGGCCGAAAAGGTCAGTGCCCGCGCAAACGTATTCGCGTAGAGCAGCAGCGTGCGCTGCGCGAGCCCGCGATAGCGATCCTCGTGCAGCAGCGAAGCAAGGCGGAGGAGATTCTCGGCCATGACGCCGTTATCGACGATCGGCCGATCGGGAAGTTCGAGCAACGCGAGCGCGTCGCGATTCGACCGATCGTAAAATCCGCCGTCCGGCGCGCCGAAGGCCGCGATCGCTGCATCGGCGTGCGTGCGCGCGCGCTCGAGCATTCGCGGCTCGCTGCTGATCTCATAGGCGTCGAGCAGCGCGCGGATATACGCGACTTGATCGCCAAGCAGGCCGCGAATACGCGGCGCCTCGCCGGGAGCGGCAACGTGAAAGAGTAACCCGTCCTCGTCGCGCAGGCGCTCGTGCATCGCATCGAGTGTCGCGAGGGCTTCGTCGACGAGCGTACGATCTTCCAGCGCCAAGCCGGCCCAAGCGAATGCGCCGGCAAGCGCCGCCGTCCAATTCGAATACGATCGGCGGTCGACGAACGGAGCCGTGCGCGCGCGGCGTTCCTCGAGCGGCAGGGCGTAGTACGCTTCATCCGCATCTTGACTGCCGGCGAAGAAACCGGTCTGCGGATCGCGCAGGACCGTGCGCACGTAACCGATCGTCTTGACCAGATCGTCGCGAACCAGTTCGCCCGGTGCCCACAGCTGGAGCTGCGCCAGCACGCGCAGCAGGCCGGCGTGATCCTCGGCCATCTTTTCGAAGTGCGGGATCGTCCAGTCGCGGGTGGTGGAATAGCGGAAGAAGCCGCCCTCGACGGCGTCGTACATCCCGCCGTGCGCCATCGCGCGCATCGTATGCGCGACGAGTTCGTAGATACGTGCGTCGTTCGAGCGACGCCAGTACGCGAGCAAGAACTCGTGCACCTCGGGCTGCGGAAACTTCGGCGCTTCGTTGAAACCGCCGAACTCCTCGTCGTAGCCCTCGAGCAACGCGGTGGCGAATTCATCGACCAGCGCGCGCGTCAACACGTCCGGCGGCGCCACGTCGTACACGGTTCGCCGCGAACGGATCTCGCGCGATTTCTCCACGATGTCGTTCTTGCGCTGCGCGTAGAACGAGGCGATCTCGTCGAGCGCGCGCTGCATGTTTTCGGGCGGCAGGTACGTTGCGCCGGAAAGCACCGTGCCGTCGGGCGTGAGAAACGCCGTCGTCGGCCAGCCGCCCATGTTATAGCGCGCGTTGACGTCGGGGCGTTCGTCGTTGTCGACGCGAACCGGCACGTAGTGCGCGTTGATCCGCTCGATCACGCCGCCGTCCGAATAGCTCGTTTCGTCCATGACGTGGCACCAGTGGCACCATACCGCGGAGATCGAGAGCAGGATCGGCTTGTCTTCGCGCTGCGCCCGCGCGAATGCATCTTCGCCCCACGGCTGCCACGCAATCTCGCCGGCACGGTTGGGGCGCGGCGAGAAATGAAAATCAGTGATCATCGTCCGAGGCTCCGCGCAAAAACGAAGTGAGGTAAAACACGGCAAATAGCACGAACGCGGCAAAGAGCCAGATCGTTGCGCCGCTGCGAGGCGCCCACCCGGCGACGGCGAAAAACGCGAGGGCGAAGGCCGCGGCCCCGAACGAATAACGGCGATGAACGGCCGGAGTCATCGCGTAGACGTCGCGGTCGTAGAATCCGCCGGTGCTGCGGCTGCGGCAGAGCGCCGCGAGCCCAAGGAGTATCGATGCAACCGCCCCCGCTAGATCCCAGACCATGGGCTTCATGATTCGACGCCCCGCTGCCGCAATCGGCCTGGCCGCGATCGTCATCGCGGCGATTGCGCTTGCCGTTGCCACGCATGCGCTGGGCTTCCCCCGGTAGGAACGTACCGATGGCGCGCGGGCTCGAAACCTACAACAAGAAACGCGACTTTACGGCGACGCCCGAGCCTAGCGGCAAGCTGGCGCGGGGCGGAAAGCGCCTGCGCTTCGTCATCCAAAAGCATCGCGCGACGCGCTTGCACTACGATTTCCGCCTCGAGGCGGGTGGAGCGATGCCCTCGTGGGCGGTGCCCAAGGGGCCGACACTGGTGCCCGGCGAGCGGCGCCTTGCCATGCACGTCGAGGATCACCCGCTCGACTACCGCACCTTCGAAGGTGTCATCCCCAAAGGGCAGTACGGCGCGGGCGAAGTGATCGTGTGGGACGAGGGCTGGTACCAACTGGCGGAGGGAACCGACCCCGTCAAAGAAATCGCGAACGGCAAGATCAAGTTCATCCTGCACGGCAAGAAGTTGCAAGGGATGTTCACGCTCGTGAAGATGAAGCCGCGCGAGGGCGAACACGGCGAGCCGTGGCTCCTGATCAAAGATCACGACGAGTACGACCGCAAGAGTTACGACATCGACGATTACCCCGATTCGGCCAAGTCGGGCAAGACGATCGCGGACATTCAGAAAGAGAGCAATCCGAAAACGTGGCAGTCCCGTCCGAAGGATCCGCCGCCGAAGCGGCGTGCTCGCGCTTCGGCCAAAGCCGATCCGCTTCCAACGATCAAAGGCGTCGAACTTGCGACGCTGATCGACGGTCCGTTCGATGACGACGATTGGCTCTTCGAAATCAAGTGGGACGGCTATCGCGCGATCTGCACGATCGACGCGAAGGGAAAATTGACGCTCGTCTCACGCAACGGGCTCGACCTGCTCAAGCAGTTTCCTCCGCTCGCCGGTTTAGCGGACGCGTTCGAAAGCGTGCCGATCATCGTCGACGGCGAGATCGTGAGCGTCGACTCGAAGGGCAAGTCCGACTTTCAACGCTTGCAGGAATACGGCCAGAAGGACTACGCGCTCAGCTATGCGGCCTTCGACGTACTCTACGCCGACGGGCGCGATCAGCGCAAGACGCCGCTCGAAGAGCGCAAGGCGCTGCTCGAGCGCCTGATCGGCGATGACGAACTGGTGCTGTATTCCAAGCACGTCGTCGGCAAAGGCAAGGCGCTCTTCACCCAGGCGAAGCGCCGGCATCTCGAAGGCATCATGGGAAAGAAGCGGGCGTCGCCCTATGTGGGACGGCGCACGCGCGATTGGGTGAAGATCAAGGCGCAGCTCGAGCAAGAATTCGTGATCGGCGGCTGGACGGACCCGCGGGGCAGCCGCAAAGGCTTCGGCTCGCTGCTGCTCGGCGCATACGATGGTGAGGATCTGCGTTTCATCGGGAACGTCGGCACCGGCTTTTCGGTCAAACGTATCGAGGACATCATGAAAAAGCTCAAGCCGCTCGCGCGCGAGAAATCACCGTTCGTCAACCCCGTAATAGCCAACTCGCCGGCACACTACGTCAAGCCGCAGCTCGTAGCCGAGGTGCGCTTCGCAGAATGGACGCGCGATTTGCTTCTGCGCCAGCCCGCGTTTCTCGGACTGCGCACCGATAAGGCGGCCAAAGACGTCGTGCTCGAACTCCCGCAGCAACGCAAGGGGAGTTGATGGCAACGGAGCGCACGAACGTGAGCGTCGGCGGGCATACGCTCTCGCTTTCGAACCTCGACAAAGTCCTCTTCCCGCGCGACGGCTATACCAAGGGCGACTTGATCGCATACTATCGCAGCGTCTCGGAATGGATACTGCCGTATTTGCGCGAGCGTCCACTAACGTTGCAGCGCTGGCCGGACGGCATCGACAAGCAATCGTTTTTCGAGAAGCATCTTCCCAAGGGCTTGCCGGATTGGGCCGGGCGCGCGACGATCACCAGCCCCGAGGGCCATCGCGCGAAGACGACGTACGTGGTTTGCAACGACGAGGCGACGCTGGTCTACGTTGCCAACCTCGCCTCGATCGTGTTGCACGTGTGGACCTCGCGCATCGAAACGATCGAAGAACCGGACTACGTTTTCTTCGATCTGGATCCGGGCGAGCGGTGCACGATCAAAACCATGGCGGCCGTCGCGCTGGGCGTACGCGACCTGCTCGCCTCGATCGGCTTGACGACGCTGGTCAAGACGTCCGGCGGTATGGGCTTGCATGTCGTCGTGCCGCTCGCTTCCGGTTACACCTACGACGCTGCGAAGATGTTCGCCGAGATCGTCGCGCAACGGCTCGCGCACGAGGACCCGGCGCGGATCTCGCTCCAGCGCTCGGTCGCCAAACGCGATCAGCAGGCCGTGTACTTCGACTACTTGCAAGTCGGACGCGGGAAGACGAGCGTGAGCGCCTATTCGGTCCGCGCCCGCGATGGTGCGCCGGTTTCGACCCCGCTCGCCTGGGAAGAGGTCGAAGCGTTTGCCCGCAAGCGATCCGGGACGCCGTGGGACACCTTTGCCGCGTTCAACCTGCGGACCACGCCCAAGCGGCTGGAGCGTGAGGGCGACTTATGGGGCGGAAAAGCCTGGAAAAAGCAGCGATTGGAGCCGGCCATCAGCAAGGCTCAGCGCGCCTGGTCTTAACGAATACCCCTCGCCTGGAGTACACTAGTCCAGCTATGGCTCATGCAATTTGGTCCGGTGCAATCAACTTTGGCCTGGTGACGATCCCGGTCAAACTCTTCACGGCCGTTCGTACCGACGAGCTCTCGTTCAATCTGCTCCACGCCAAGGACGAGGGGCGGATCAAATACGAGCGGATCTGCTCGGTCGACGGCAAGCCGGTGCCGTGGGATGAGATCGTCAAGGGCTACGAATACGAGAAGGGTGAGTACGTCATCGTCACCGACGACGACTTCAAAAAGGTCAACCCCGAGGCGACGCAGTCGGTTGACATTTTGGAGTTCGTCGACCTCGATACGATCAACCCGATGTTCTTCGACAAGCCGTACTATCTCGAGCCGAGCAAACAGGGCAAGCACGCGTACGCATTGCTGCGCGAAGCGCTGACCGAAACGAACAAGGTTGCGATCGCGCGCGTGGTCGTGCGCACCAAGGAATACATCGCCGCGGTCAAACCGATTGGCGAAGCACTTGTGCTCGAACTGATGCACTGGGCCAGCGAGATCGTCGAGCCCTCGACGCTGGAGCTTCCGGGGACGGAAAAGCTACCCGAAGGCGAGATCAAGATGGCGCGCATGCTGATCGACACGATGAGCGTCGACGCGTTCGAACCCGAGAAGTTTCACAACCGGTATCACGACGAGCTGCTGGCGATGATCGAAGCGCGCGCGCAAGGTAAGGAACTGCCCAAGGCCAAGAAGGTCGCCGCGCCGCGCGGCAAGGTCGTCAACCTGATGGACGTGCTGGCGCAATCGCTCGAAGAGAGCAAGAAGCGCCGTTCGGGCAACGGCCGCGCCACGTCGGATGAAAAGAAGCCGGTAAAGAAAGCGTCGTCGACGACGCGCCGGAAAAAATCCGCCGCCTAACAGCCGAATTGAATTTCACACGGCCTCCAATTCCTCAGCGGGCGTGTTGGCCGATACCGCCGATGCGTGCAGCGAGTTTCGGATTCCGAGCGTCAGTGCGACTGCGGCCATCACCAGCGATTCGATGCCGCCGAACGGCGAGCCGAAGCGCGAGAGAAGGCCGGTCGAGAACGGCGGCGCGAGAATTCCGGAAAGTGAATCGAGCGAGGAGCTGACGCCCAGGACGGTGCCCTGCTCGCGTTCGGAGGCCGCGTTCGAAATCATCGCGGTGATGCCGTTGTTCGCGAACGCGCCGCCCAGCGCAAACAGAAGCATGACGCCGGCAACGGTGAGCCAGTGGTGGACGAAAGGCGTGAGCCCGAAGGCAGCGACCAGCAGCGCGAGTCCGACGATCGCCATGCGCGGGTCGCCGAGGCGGCGCGATGCCTTGCCGACGCCGAAGCCGTTGATTGCGACGTTGACGAGCGCAAAGGCCGAGAAGTACTGCGTGGTGGCGACGACGCCGAAGTGCAGTTGCCCGGCCAGATAGAGCGCAATGACCGAATACCAGCCGTACAGGCAGAGCGAAAGCGCCAGCTTCTGCAAGAGAATCGGAGAAAGCTCGCGATTGGTGAAGGTCGCGGCGATCTCGCGCATCCCCACGTGCGTCTCGCCCTCCTGTTTCGTACGCGATTCCGGCAACAGGGTGATGGTGAGGATCAGCGTGAGTAATTGCAGCGCCGCCGCCGCGAGAAAGGGCGCGGTGAAGCCGAAGCGCGCGTAGAGCAACCCGCCGCCTACCGGCCCGAAGACCATGCCCGCCGCGAAGGTCGCACTGATGAGACCGAACGCGCGGGCGCGTTCTCTCGGTGCGACCAAGTCGGCGACGTAGGCTTGGGTGATGCCGATGTTGCCGCCCGAGACACCTTCGAGGACGCGTGCGATGAAGACCCAGAGGATGGTCGGCGCGAACGCGAGCATCGTCCAGCCGATCGTGGCGCCGATTTGGCTGATGATCAAAACGCGCTTACGGCCGATTCGGTCGGAGACGTTGCCCCAAAGCGGGCCGGTGATCAGCTGGCAAAACGAAAACGTCGAGATCAACAGGCCGACGACGAATGCGCTCATGCCGAAGTGCGTCACGAAATACGGCAGGATCGGCAACAGCATGCTGAAGCCGATGATGTCGATAAAGGTGATGCCGAGAATCGGCACGAGCTTGCGAATCACTGTGGTGATTCTACGGGCAGGATGATCGGTGCGTGACGTTCGCCTTTGCGCAGGATATCGAGCTTGTAGGGGCGGCTGAGGTCGATCGACGTGAGGCGTTTGTGCAGGTCGTCGACGCCGTACACGCGCTCGCCTTCGATTGCGAGCAGCACGTCCCCCGCGCGCAAACGCGCGGTGTCAGCCGGACTGCCCGGCTCGACCGAATCGACCAGCACGCCGCGCGGATCCGTGAGCATGAAGCGGCGTGCGGCCGCCGCCGCGAGGGTGACGTCTTGACTGGCGATACCGAAATAACCGCGCCTCACCTTGCCGTCGCGAATCAACAGACCCGCGATATGTTTGGCGGTATTGATCGCGATGGCAAAACACAGCCCTTGGCCCGGCAACACCGCGGTGTTGACACCGATGACCTCGCCCTTCGAGGTGACGAGCGGGCCACCGGAGTTGCCGGGATTGAGCGCGGCATCGGTTTGAATGATGTTGTCCATCAGCCGGCCGGACTGCGAACGCAGCGAGCGGCCGAGTGCGCTGACCACCCCCGCCGTGACCGTGTAGGCGAGCCCGAACGGGTTGCCGACGGCGACCACGAGCTGGCCGGGGCGCAGCTGGGCCGAATCGCCGAGGGCCACCGGAAGCAGATCCGGCGCGTCGACGCGCACGACGGCGAGGTCGCTGTGCGGATCGTCGCCGACGAGCGTTGCCGGCAGTTCGCGCCCGTCAAGCAGCGCGATTTCGATCCGCTCGGCATCGCGCACGACGTGGCTGTTGGTGAGCACGAAACCGTCGGGCGTGAAGACGAAGCCGGAGCCGTTGCCGCCGCGCCGTCCGGCGCGGACTTCGATCGCAACGACCGAGGGGCTGACCCGCTCGGCCGCGGTCGTCACCGCTTCCGAGTAGGGATCTAAGGCGGCCGCAGCGGCTCCGTTGTCATCCCGAGCGTAGCGCAGCGAAGTCGAGGGAGGGATATCCGATAAAAACCTGAGCTTGGGCATACGTGCCTACGCTAACCCCGAGGACAATCCCCCGGTTTCACGAACGAAGCCCGGCTGTCGCGAGCATCCGCCATGGAGGCGGATGCGGTTGCCAAGCCCGGAGGGCGGCGGCGCGAAGCGCCGTGGCAATTTGCTCAGGTGGCGGAATTGGTAGACGCGCTGGTTTCAGGTACCAGTGGTGGCAACATCGTGGGGGTTCGAGTCCCTTCCTGAGCACCAACAACCTGTTCAATTGCGAAAACGTTCGGTTTTTGCAATTGCGTCGTCGTAGTTTAGCTTGGTCTGGGCCGGATTCTCGCTCAATGAGATGTGTCAGGAGATGACGCGAGGTGGCATCATCACGCCGCTAATGACACCGCTGCTGTTGATAATGGCTCCTGCGGGTCAACCAGGCTAAAC
Source organism: Candidatus Baltobacteraceae bacterium (assembly GCA_035502855.1). Lineage (NCBI taxonomy): Bacteria > Bacillati > Vulcanimicrobiota > Vulcanimicrobiia > Vulcanimicrobiales > Vulcanimicrobiaceae > Vulcanimicrobiaceae bacterium. The sequence goes on along the minus strand of DATJTX010000039.1, from coordinate 159,032 downwards.
CCGCAAATTACTACGGTTGTATGGCTAGCCGTTCTGGCAGCGCCATTGCAGCTCGAAAGGCAGCTCTGAGCTGCGAGGTGGCGTTGTAGTGCGCAGCGCCGTCCGCGCATGCATCGTCGTCGCCCTTTCGCTGGGCTTTTTTCTAATTATCGCGCCGCCATTGCTCGAGAGTTATTCGGCCGCTTACACGGGCGTTCACCGTGGCCCCGTTGTTGCGGCTCCGCAGGAACGAGTCGTGGTCGACCCGGGCTCTCCGGCGTTCGCGAGTGGTCTGCGAACAGGCGATACTTTGGGCTGCATGTCGCTACGCGATTCGGAGCCATTGTTTCCGATTTATGGCGAGGCCCAGTACGCGCCACTTCCGATCCGAGTCTGCGCCGAGCGGAACGGTTCGCTCCGTTACTTTACTTTCGTCCCGCGCCCCGGGGCGCCGGTACCTAGCATCTACGGCTCGTTGGCCTGGGCAACGGTGCGCGTCGTGGTCTTCTTTGCGTTCCTCGCGATGGGTTGCGCCCTCGTCGTTCTCCGTCCTGGTTTGATGACGTGGCTTTTTTGGGGCTATTGTTTGGGGAATAGCCCGTACGGCGTTTCGGCTTCGGTGCTTTGGACGTGGCCCTCGCAGACCTTCGCCGCGATGTCGATATTCAGCGTCGTAGTCACTACTCTCGGTTTTCCGTGCTTACTGCTTTTCGCACTGTTCATCCCCAACGACCGCTTGCCTGTTGGATGGCGCCGCTTCGCATTCTGGCTTACGTGCGTCGTAATGGCTGGCGCCGCTACATGGCTGCTCTATAATGCGTTTCATGCCGCGACGCTCTATTCGCTGCTGCGCGATCCGGCGAGGACCGTTTTCCAGGCGACGATGACGTACGCCATCGTTCTCGTCACGCTGCTGCGCCTAGCCACGATGCAGCGCGACGAACGAGCGCGTGTAAGTTGGGTCGGGTTCGGGATCATCGCCGGCGCCATCTTCGACCAAATTCGCTTCGGGGGAGCGAACGGCCTCATCACGAGCGGCATCCTGGCCGTCGTGATGCCGCTTTCGCTGGCATACGCGATCTTGTGGCGCCACGTTATCGATGTGCGGTTCGTGATCAGCCGAGCCGTGGTATATGCCGTCGTGACGTCGCTGCTCATCGTCGTGATCGGCTTCGTGGATTGGGCAACGAGCGCGTATCTCTCTCAGCTTCGCCTCGCACTGGCGATCGACGCGGCAGTAACCATTGGGCTCGTCTTGGCGTTGCACCGCATATCGGGCATCGTCGAAAATGGCGTCGATTTTTTGATCTATCGGCAAAAGCACGAGGCCGAGCGGTATCTAAAACGCCTAGCACGAACGTTGCTGCGCGCACGACGTGATGAAACGATCGATCACGCGCTCGTTCAAGATCCATACGACAAGCTGGATCTTACACTTGCAGCACTGTTTCGCCGGGTTGGTGGATCGTTCGTTGTGTCATGTGCGGCCGGCTGGCGGCGCTCGACGGTCTTGCATTTTGAGCAAGAGCACGATCTCATTCGATTTCTATCGACGGAACGGCGACTGCTGGACGTTAAGGACTTGCACCGGCGTGTTGCGGCGGAGTTGAACGAGGCCGGCGTAGGACCGGCGGTAGCGGTGCCCATTTTGGAGGGTGACGAGCTGTCGGGTTTTACAATCTATGGGTTGCATCGCGACGGCACGAAGCTCGACCCCGACGAGCGCGAAGTCCTCGAAGCACTGTGCGACTCCGCCGCGCAGGCGTACGTGCGCGTCGAGAATTTGAGACTTCGCGCGCTCGTCGAAGAGGTCGCCCCGATCTCCGGGAGTGACGGCAAAATTTAGCGCATCGGCACAACCAATTTGTCTTTCCGTATCATGAAATGCGCCCCGCGTGAGGCGGGGCGCATTTCATTTCGTTATTGCGTCAGCGCCGGTTCTGCCAGCCGTTGTTGCCGTAGATCACGCACGAGCCGTCGTTGCACGAGATCGATTGGCCTTGGTTTCCGGGATACCACGAGTAACCGTTCGGAGCGACGACGTGTCCGTCTTCGTATACCGTGCTGCCGTCACGCGTGTAGCCCTCCACCGTGTTGGCGACGGCGTCTTTATGGGCAACATTCTCAACCGTCGCGACGGCGGCAACGCCGGCGAGAATCCCAAGAATCGTGTTGGTCGTGCCCGTGTCGGCTTTCGCCGGTGCGGCCAGGGAGGCGCTGAGAACGCCCGCGAGCGCGACGGCTGCCAGGGTCGAGCGAAGAATTGAGACTTTCATAGCCCCACGGTAGTTGCCGAGAATGATATCGAATTGACGCCGAGATGAAAGACCGCTTAGAGATCAGCATCAATCACCTGGTGACGCTCTCGCTGGTCGCACAGCACAAAAGCTTCACCCGCGCGGCCGAAGCGCTGGGCGTTTCGCAACCTTCGGTCTCACAGCAAATTCGCGAGCTCGAACGGGCGGTCGAAGCGCCGGTCGTCGCGCAGCAAGGCCGGTCGATCGCGCTCACGCCGCTTGGAATCGATTTGGCCGAGATCGGACGGCGTGTATCGCTCGAGCGGGATCGCGCACGTCGCGCGGTCGCGCTGCATCGCGAAGGCGAGGCGGGCCGTCTGACGATCGCCGCGAGCATGACCACCAGCACCTACGTCTTGCCGCCGATAATCGCCGGGTTGCAACGCGAGCATCCCGACACGCTGATCGAGTTGAAGGTGGGTAATACGCACGACGTAGCGCAGCTGGTTTCCGACGATCTCGCCGATCTCGGCGTGGTCGAAGGCGCGGTCGACCGCGCGGAACTGGTCGTCGTTCCGTTCGCGCGCGATGAAATCATCTGCATTAGCGCGCCGCGAAAACGGGGATCGGGCGTTCTTGAACCGGCAGAGGTCGAGTCGGAAACCGTGCTCGTCCGCGAAGACGGTTCGGGCACGCGTGAGGTTGCGTTTCATGCGCTCGCCGCGCACGGATTCCGGTTTCACCGCGTTCGTCCGTTCGGAACCAACGAAACCATCAAGGCAGGCGTGCGGCAAGGACTCGGCATTGCGTGGTTGTCGCGCGCCGCCGTCACCGCCGACTTGGCAGCGGGAGCCCTCGTGGAACTTCGGTTTTCCACCCCGCCGATCCAGCGCGAATTTCGCTACATCCGGAGGCGCGATACCTCGCTCACGCCGCTCGGTCAAGCGTTCGTCGCTGCGTTGGAATCATCTAATGGAGCGTCGTGAGGACAAAATAGAGCGTCGTGACGAGCGCTGCCGTCATCCCGAAGAGCTGCGATCCCCAGAGGGTGAGGCAATCGAAATCGTCGTTGTGGCGGTGCACTCCCGTGCTAATCTTCGTAACCATGCCCCTACGATAGACCAGGCGGCGCCGCCGTTGTAGGAGCCCGGCCTTATGCCGTCATGGGCCGAGCTTATCGGTGGCGGCGCTCCCGCGCAGCTGCGAGGCGAGCGCGGCGAGCAGCGAGAGTACCGTTGCCGCCGTGAAGACGATCAGCAGTCCCTCGTGAAACGGCTGCGAAATCAGATTTGGGAAGAAGGTCTTACCGGTCAGGAGTTGTTGCTTGGCGAGCGGGAGCCGCGCGAGCACACCGTTCGGCGCGAGCAGATGCTGGATCGGGTTCACGCCGAGAAACGCGGCGAAGAGCGAGGAAACGGGCGTAAGGTTCCCGATTTGGCGCGCGGCGGCGAGCGGGACGCCTTGCTGGGACAACCCGTTCGTAAGCGTGGTCGGCAGCGCGCGCGCGAGCCCCGCGATCATGAGCGAAAAGAAGATACCGATCGAAAGCAGCGTGCCGGAATTCTGAAACGTCGCGCGCATGCCCGATGCGACGCCGCGCCGCGCCGCGGGAACGCTGCTCATGATCGCCGAGGTATTCGGCGCACTGAACATGCCCGTGCCGATTCCGGATGCGCCGATGATGAGCGCGAAGGTCCAGTATGTAAAGTTGATCGGCAACAGCATCAGGCCGACGAAGCTCGCCGCGCACAGCACCATGCCGGCCGTCGCAAACAAACGTGAACCGAAAAGATCCGAAAGAAATCCCGAGAGTGGCCCAGCAACGAGAAATCCGGCGGTGAGCGGCAGCATGTAGATGCCGGCCCATAGCGGCGTATCGTCGTAGTTGTAGCCGTGAAGCGGCAGCCAAATGCCCTGCAGCCAGATCACCAGCATGAATTGCAAACCGCCGCGCGAGATCGAGGCGGCGAGCGTCGCGAGATTCCCGGCCGCGAAGGCGCGGATGCGGAACAGGTTCAGTTCGAACATCGGTTCGGCCACGCGTTGCTCGATCAGCACGAACGCCGCGATCAGAATCACGCCGGCGGCAAGCGATCCGAGCGTCATGGGACTGCTCCAGCCCATGTTGTGATTCTTGTACGGATGGATACCGGTCGTGATCGCGATCAAGATCGCGCCGAGACCGATGGCGAAGGTGAGGTTGCCCCACCAGTCGATGGCGCCGCGCGCGCGACCGCCATGCTCGCGTAGTTTGAGGTACGCCCACACGGTACAGAAGATGCCGACCGGCACGTTGATCCAGAACACCGCGCGCCAATCGATGATCGCCAGTGCGCCGCCGGCCACGAGCCCGATGAACTGCCCGGCTAAGCCGACGATTTGATTGACGCCGAGCGCGAGACCGCGCTGCTGAAGCGGAAACGCGTCGGTCAAAATCGCGGCCGAATTCGCGGTGAGCATCGAACCGCCGAGCGCTTGCAGCAACCGCCAGCCGATCAGCCACTGCGCGCCGTGCCCACCCTTGAACGGGTCGAACGAAAGCAGGACCGAGGCGAGCGTGAAGACGGCGAAGCCGGCGTTGTAGATCCGAACGCGGCCGAACATATCGCCGAAACGTCCGAGCGTAACCACCAGCACCGCTTGAACGAGCAGATACCCCATGATCATCCACAGCAGGTAGCCGAAGTTGCCCGAGGTCAGCGGATCGAGTTGGATGCCGCGAAAGATCGCCGGCAGCGCGATGATGACGATCGATCCGTCGAGCGTCGCCATGAACACGGCGAGGGTCGTGTTCGAGAGCGCGATCCACTTGTAGCGGTCCCGTGCAGGCACCTGACGGAGCCTAACCTATTATGAATCTAATTGACAAGCGTGTTTTGAGGCAGTACACTGCTATTACATATCTAATACATCGGAGGATCGTGGTGTCTCGCAAGAAGTCGCGTATTCTCACCGATCACGAGCTTCGGCTCATGGAGGTGCTCTGGAAACGCGGCCGCGCCACCGTCGCCGACGTCGTCGATGCGCTCGCGCCGCCGCCGCTTGCGTACAGCACCGTGCTCACCACGCTGCGTACGCTCGAACAAAAAGGCTATATCGCGCACGATGAAGACGGGCGTTCTTACGTGTATCGGCCGCTGGTTGCTCGCGACGACGCGGCAAAATCCGCCATGCGTCATCTGCTCGATCGCTTCTTCGGCAACTCACCGGGCGCGCTCGCGGTGACGCTGCTCGATGATACCCAGCTCAGCGAAGACGACGTTGCCAAAATCAAACGCATGCTCGCTCGCAATCGGAAGGGCTCGCAATGATCGACACCTTTCTGCTCGACGGCCTTTGGCAGGGCGCGTTGGTCGCCGCGGTCGCCGCGCTCGTGACCGTCCTTCTCCCGCAACGCCATGCCGCCACACGATATGCGGTCTGGTTCGCGGCGCTGCTGACCCTGGTGATGCTGCCGGTCGTGAGTCAATGGCATCCCGCGCCGGCGATTGCAACGCTGCCTGCGCCGGTGGCAAACACGGCGAAGGCAACCGCTCTCGTCACCGCGCGCGCGGCCGGCGCGAGCGGCGCGTGGCTTCTGTCGGTTTGGCTTGCCGGCGTGCTGTTCGGCCTCGCGCGTTTGGTGCGCAGTTACGTGCGAATCGGCCGGATCGTACGTCGCGCGACGCCCTCGCCCGAGCTCGGCCATCGCGTCATGACCTCCGCCGACATCCCGATTCCGATCGCCGCCGGGCTATTCACGCCTGTCGTGATCATCCCGGCGCCGCTCGTGAACGTGCTCGAGCGCGGCGATCTCGAGCGCATCGTACAGCACGAGCGCGCGCACATTCGGCGCGGCGACATCGCCGCAAACCTCGTCCAGCGGCTCATCGAAGCCGGACTCTTCTTCAACCCATGGGTCTATCTCATCGGCCGGCAGCTCGTCAAAGAGCGCGAGTCCGCGTGCGACGATTGGGCGGTACACGCGACCGGCGACCCGGATCGCTACGCGTCGTGCTTGGCGGAGGTGGCGCAAGGCGCGGCGCGCCAACGCACCCCACTCCTCACCCCGAGCGCAATCGGCTCGAAACGCATCCTTCTCAAACGCATCGCGCGTTTGCTCAATGGAAAGGCCTCGCAGTTGAAAACGAATTACTTCGTTCTCTCGGCCAGTGTGGCGGTGTTCGCCCTCCTTGCCTTCGCGTTGCAGATGCGGTGGGGTCTAGCCGCGCCGGCGACGACTGTCGCACTCGCGTGCGGCGCGGATGTCAAGATCCTCAATCCGGTGCCGCCCGACATTGCGCGCGCGGATTACCGCTACAACGTGTGGGCAAGCGCGCTGGTGACGGTTGCACCCGACGGCCACGTGATCAGCGTGAAGATCGTGAAGTCCAGCGGGAGCGCCGCCATCGACCGGGACGTCGTCAAAGCCGCGTGGTCGTCGACCTATTCGCCGGCCATGAGCGCGTGTAAAGCCGTCACCAGTCAATATCTCTTTAAGGCGAGAACCGGGTCGCCGGGTGCGTGAATCGGCTCCGTACCGTTCTCGAACTCGGGGAGCACGATGACGAAGCTCGTTCCCGACCCGGGGCGCGTTTGCACCGTCAGTGTCCCCTTTGCGCGCTCGACGGCGCGTTTTGCGATTGCCAATCCCAGGCCCGATCCTGGAACGTCGCGCCGCTCGCCGCGATAAAAACGATCGAAGATCCGCTCGAGCTGCTCTCCGGAGATTCCGGGACCGTGATCGCTCACCGTGATCACGACGTGGCCGTCGTCGCGATCGACAGAGACGACGATCGGCCCGTCGGGTGCATACTTGAGCGCGTTGTCCACCAGATTTGTCAGCGCATACGTGATCTCGTCGCGCGGAATTTTCGCACGGGCGCTCGCTCGAACCTCGATGCGCACGTCGCGTCCCGGATTGGCGTCGGCAAGCGGTGCAACGACTTCGCGAACTAGTTTTCCTGCGTCGAGCGGCTGCGCGTCGAGCGGTTCCTCAACCCATTCTTGAAGCAGCATCAGCTGCTTGATCAACGCCGCCATCGCCGCGCTCTGACGATCCATCGTATCCAAAATGCGAGGAATGTCACGCGGAGATTTCACGTCTCCCCTGCGAAGAATGCCGATGAAGCCGCGCAAGACCGTCAGCGGCGTTCGCAGTTGATGTGCCGCATCGGCCATGAACTGCCGCATTTGATTCTCCGCCCGAGCGCGCTCGGCCAATGCTCGATCGACCGTTTCGACGGCATCGTTATAGGCGGAGGCCAACCGGCCGAGTTCGTCATTGCGAGTGGTCTCGATCCGTCGCGGGCGAAGGTCGCCGCGAGCGAAGCTCTCCAATTCCTCGAGCACGAGGTACAGCGGCGCGAGCGCGCGTTTGCTCAGCCGGCCGGCCGCGATGTTCGCCAAGAGAATGGAGAGGAACAGGGCTATCGTCAACATCGCTCCCAAGCGCTCCGCGCAGCGCGCGATGGTCACGGCACTTGCGTCGGTGTCGATGAGCGCGCTTCCAACGCTGACCTGCAAACCGCGGTAGCCTGCAAGCGAGGCCATCCACATCGACGTCTTGCGCGCGAGTCCAAGCGGGCGGATCGAGAACGGCGTGTCGAATTCGTCGGTAGGCTCGATCGCGTAACGCGGACCGGGACCGTCATACCATCTCCCTTTGTACATCGTGTGGTTGACCAAGGCCACCACCTCGAAGCCCGGATGAAATTCGCGGGTGAGAATCGTTTCCGTAATCGCCCGCGCGCTTTTTTCGTTTGAGTTCGATTCTCCGAGAATTTGCGGGATCTCGCGGACGATGGATGACTGTGCCTGCATGAGAAACTGGATTTCGACGACGTATCCCAGAGCGGCGATGACGAACCCGACGAGGAAGAGCTGCACCGCAATCGTCGCTCGTATGTGTTTGCGCAGCTGCGTGGCGAAGCTCCGGCTCACTTCGGCTCCAACCGCATCGAATATCCGACGCTTCGAATCGTCTGAATCAGCGTCGGCTCACCCGTTCGTTCGAGCTTGGCGCGCAAATATGAAACGTAGGTTTCGACGGTTGCCGGCGTGACGTCGCGCTCGTGCCCCCAGACCAAATCGAGCAACTGATCCCGGGAGAGTACCCGCTCGGCGTGACGCATCAGCGTGAGGAGTAGGTCGAACTCGCGCGTGGACAGCTCGATCGCACGCCTTCCGCGCACGACCGTTCGAGCCGAAACGTCGATGACGAGATCTGCGTAGGCGAGGGTCTCGCGTGTCTCGAGGCGCGGACGGCGTAAACGCGCGTGCAACCGCGCGACGAGCTCGTCCATTTCAAACGGTTTGGCGAGATAATCATCGGCACCCTGAAAGAGGCCGCGAACCTTATCGGCAGTTTGATATCGCGCGGTGAGCATGATAATCGGCGCGTCGGTTACGCGCCGCAGTGCGGGGAGGAGCGAGAAGCCGTCGATTGCGGGTAACATGACGTCCAACAGAACCGCTTCGGGACGCCATTGCTGCATGATCTGCATTGCGGCATAGCCGTCCCCGGCGCAGCGAACGTCAAAACCCGCCGCGCCAAGCCCGTATTCCAGGAGTTCGCGCACATCGGCCTCGTCGTCGATGACGAGCACGCGTGGGAAGCCGGCAGGTATCATTTTCATGCTCCGGTACCCCAACTCTGCCCGCAGATTCTGGGATGCCGCTTGAGCCTTTCGCAGAGTCTCCCCGGCCGCTCGGAACGCAAGGCATGGCCGTCCGGGATCGGCCAACGTTGCCTTCGTCAGGCGATCCTACTACCGGTTGCGTGTCGCCGCGGTTACCTTTGTCTTAGTGGTATCCTATGCTTGCCCAGGGAGTAGTCCTCATGACGAAACGGAGCCGCCAGTCCTATTCGCAGACCTTGGCCGCCCTCTCGAAAGCGATTACCGAGGGCGGAAATACGATCTTCGCGACGATCGATCAAGCCGCCGCGGCGCGGAGCGTGGGGATGAGCCTGCGGCCCACCGCACTCATCGTTTTCGGGAACCCCAAGGGCGGCACGCCGCTGATGGACGCGTTCCCCCTGGTTGCCCTCGAGCTTCCGCTCAAACTGCTGATTTGGGAAGAGCCGGACGGGGTGCGCGTCGCGTACGTACCGATGTCGGAGATCGCGGCACGCTACGGCGTTACCGGGATGGATCCGCGAATCTCGGCAATGGATCACCTGCTCGATACGCTCAGCGACCTCGTTGCGTGAGCGATCACCTTGCCAACGAGCGAACCTTTCTTGCGTACCTTCGCACCGCTCTCGCGTTCATCGGATTCGGTTTCGTCGTCGCGCGCTTCGCATTATACGTGCGCGTGCTCTCCGCGGCCCACGTCGCCGCGCAGCATCAGAACTCAACCTCGACGCTCCTCGGCGCGATCATGATCGTCGCGGGCATCGGCATCGCGATATTCAGCGCATACCGTTACGTGACGGTCGAACGAGCGCTTTCTCAGGGCAAAGCGGCGCAGCTGACCGTGCGCGCGGCAGTCGCGATCGTTACGGCTCTCTGCGTCTTCGGCATCATCGTCGCCGTCGTCATCTATCGAACGTGATACCGGCGCTGCGCGGCGCCGTCGTGACGATCGTGGCGGTGCTGATCAGTTTTGGCGTCATGTACGCGATTTGCACGGGCGCCGGCGCCGGCGCTTCACCGGCGATCCTCGCTGCGGCGCTCGCGGTCGGGCTCGCGCGGCGGCCCGAACGTCTCGAGCCGCACACGTCGCTGCTCAAGGGGATCGCATTGCCGCTCGTGGCACTCGCGGCCGGCGCGGTCGGTTTGACGTTCCGTGCGTTCCCGCCGCTCGGTGCCGCGCTTTTTTGTGCGGGTATCTCCCTGTCGGTTTGGCTGCGCGCTTTCGGCGAGCGCGGAAACATCGTTGGCCGAATCATTGCGCTGCCGTTTCTAGCGATGCTGATCGTACCGGTACGCGTCGAGACCGCTCGTGGTCCGGGTTCAACGGCGGTGCTGGTGATTATCGCAGGCGTCGTCGCCTTTGCGTGCAGCGCAGCCGTGCAGCGGCTCGCCGGCGGCGCGAGCGCCATGCCCGCGGAAAGAGCGCGCAAATCGACGGTCGCGGGACGCATGGCGGCGCAAATGCTGGTCGCGCTGGCTCTCGCTTTTACCGTTGGAATGCTTGCGTTTCCGGTGCACTGGCCCTGGGTGGTCTTGACCGCGTTCATCGTGTGCAGCGGCGCGGCGGGCCGGGGCGATGCCGTCTACAAGGCAATTTTGCGGGTGGCCGGCGCGATCGGCGGGACGCTGGTCGCGGCCCTGCTTGCGCGCGTCGCGTTACCCGGCGGCGCGGCATCGGCGGCTCTCATCTTCATCGTATTATTTCTGGGCCTTTGGCTTCGTCAACTCAACTACGCCTATTGGGCTGCGTGCGCTACACTCATCTTTGCGCTCTTGCAAGGGTCGCACGGCTTACCGGCGCTGCCGCTCTTCGCCCTTCGCATTGCGTGCATCGTTATCGGCGCCTTGTGCGGAATCGCCGCAACTTGGTTCGTCTACCCGATTCGCACCGAGCACGTCGTGCGCCGGCGCGTTGCCAATGCGCTTGCGGCGATGCAGGCGGTGCTGCGCGGCGGGAACGTGCACGATCTCGCCCATCATATCGCGCAACTGGATCGCATCGCACCTTCGGCGCCGAAGCACCGTGCGCTCCTACGCGAAACGCGCGCCTTGCTGACCTACGTGACGGCCGGCGGCGATCGAAAACATGCCGGTGCGGAATTGCGTCGACTCGGTGCTCTGCTCAAAGAGGTCCCGACCCGCAAATAACTAGGCCGGGAGAAACGTTCCCGAGAGCGCGGCATCGTCGCCGACCAGCTCGATCTCGTCGAATCGCGCGCGTATGCGTAGCATTGCGAGGTCGCCGCAGAGGGCGGGGATGGCCTGCGGAGACGCCAGCAACAGCGGGGCAATCGCCCAATAGAAGCGATCGACGACACCGGCCGCGATGAGCTGCGCAGCCAGTGTAGGGCCACCTTCGCAGAGTATCGAGAAAATGCCGCGCTCTTCGCGCAGAATCCGCAGCGCGTTCGCGAGATCGAGCGTCCCGTCCGAGTTTGCCGGAACTTCCACGACGTCGGCAGCGTCGACTAAGGCACGCGCCCAGGGCGCGCCATTCTCCGGAACCAGCACGATCGTTCGAGCGTACCCGGGCTCTTCGCGAAAGAGGTTGAGCGTTGGCGGTAGCGACCGGCGTGCGGCGGCTACGATGCGCACGAACGGGACCTGGCGCCGAAGATCGGAAGTCGAGAGCTTCGGGTCATCCACCAGCGCAGTCCCGGCGCCGATCATGACCGCTTGATGGCGAAGGCGCAAACGCTCGACAATGCTCTTCCAATGCGAACCGGTGAGGCGCTCGCGCGTCTCGGGCGCGCTCGCAACGAGGCCATCGAGCGACGAAGCCATTTTGAGTGCTACATATGGGCGGCCCGTCGTGATCCAAATCCGGAAATCTTCGATCAAGCGCAGCGCGCGAGTGTCGTTACGAAGCTCGACGTCGATTCCGGCCGCGGCGAGTTGTGCAATACCGCGTCCTGCGACCAAGGGGTTTGGATCGAGAGCGCCTACCACGACGCGGTGTACGCCCGACGCGATTATGCGATCGACGCACGGCGGCTGCTTTCCGACATGCGTGCACGGCTCCAGCGTCACATAGAGCGTTGCACCTTCATGGTCGCTCCCAGACAGAGCCTCTGCCTCGGCATGCAGGTTACCGGCAACGCGATGGAAGCCTCTGCCGAGAACGACCCCATCGCGCTCAACGATTGCCCCGACGAGGGGATTGGGGAATGTGTTACCCGCGGCCCGCTGGGCAAGATCGATGGCTTCGGCGAGATAATCCGTCATATGGCTACGCGCTAAACCACCGTCGCGCAAGAAGCGTGATGAAGAAGCCGTTGATGACGATGGCAATCAGCGCTTCCGCTGACAGCAGGATCCGGCTTACCGCCGAGAGGTTCGTAAACTCGGGTGCCCCTCCGAGCGTGACGTAGTCGCCGGTTGCCAGGGCAAGTGCGTGCGGCCATGCGAGGCCTAGCGTTGCGTGGACCACGAGCGTCGCAATTAGCATGACGACGAGCGCTAGAACAAAAATACGCAGCGGAGCGTATCCGTATTGCGACGTCGCCTTGAGAAGCAGCCTAAACACTTTGTGACGAAACGAGGCAACGCGCGTAAGATAATCCTCAGCGCGGATATTCATCCTATCGTTGACATCATCGAGCCCGCATGCCGAGGCGTACACGGCACCAGCTCGGCACACTTCGACGGCGAGCGCGAAACGGCCGCGGCAGGCAAAATCATTCGCGGCTTCCTGCAGCAGGTTCGCTGCGTTTCGTGCCCAGATCTGTGATTGCGAGTAGTCCTTGCCCGTTGCCAAGACGAGAAGCAGCCTGAAGAACCCTCGATCGAGCGGATCACACAGCATCCGGTTGCCGTGATCTAAGTCGGCTGGCAGGCTCGAGTGCGTGATCATCGAGGCCTGGGAGACAATGTCGTGGAGCCGCGAAGCTTGCGCGGCGGCGCTGGCGTATACCCATGACTGGTCACCGCCGGCACGGCGCGCGAGCGACCCCAGCCGCCTCGAGGCATGCACCAGAGCATCGTCCACGTAGGCCATGACTAGTGCGTTGCGCCCGGCAGCGCAAGCTCGCTGCTAATTACATATCGATCCGCGCGCATTATGTTCACGTATTTCTCGATAAGAGCCTCGCCGCTGGAGACGCGTCCGCGTGCGACGATAACGGGAACGCGCCAGAGAGTCGGGCTCAAACCGAGGAGCGCCCGTTCCTCGGAATAAGGAAACCGCACGGATAGCTCCTCGCGGCGAAGCGTGGGCGCGTGCCCCAGCCGGCGAAACGCCTCGAAGACACCCTCGCGCGGCAAGATCTCCGGCAGTTCCGGTATAGCGGGCATTGCGGAATACGTTATCGCGTGGACGACATCGTCGACGACGATGAGGCGATTATAGATACACACCCCGGCGCCAAAATCCGCATGCGTTACGAAGGATCTCAATGGTTCCGGTATGTCCGGCAATGCGAGGATTGCTGCCATCTCGCTGTCGGCCTGCGATGAGGGGAAGGGCTCTTCGCGCACGCCCCGGCCCGCTGAGCGGTGGTCTTCGGGCGCATCCTTTGAGCGATCCGACAGCCGCGGCCTGGGCTCGAGTAGAATCATACCTTCCTCGATCCGAACGAATCCCTCGGAGAGAAGGTCGTTGATAGCCTCGTAGAAGGCATCCTTTTCAGACTGGTCGTCCGAGCGAATGAAATTCGCCGGAAAAATGACTTGCTCGGCCGACCCGCTGGCGCGGCGAATGTCGTCGTAAAACTCTTGCCGCCGACGGTCGAATCGCGTCTCCGAGTCGTTCACCGTTGGCGCGCCTTCACCCGTGTGAACAGCACTGCCGTTAGCGCGAAGCCGTTCAACAGCACGAACGCGTTGGTGACACAGATTGCGGGATCGTGTCGGAGGATTCCGTATGCGAGCCATGCGCCACCGCTGAGCGTATACAACGCGAACGTCGTTAGTGAAACGCCGTCCGTACGCCGCGAGCGAAGAGCCCGGTAGAGTTGGGGGAGGCCCGTTATAATGACGAGCCCCGTTGCAATCGCGCCAAGCGCATTAGCAAACACACGCTATGCTACGAGGAGCGATGGATAAACGCCTCTCCCGAGGTCTTCGTGACACGGCCACCGCAGTAGAAACATATGCAGATCGTGATCGCCGTATGCTCGCTCAACTCGTTTTCAACGAACGCTCACGCGGCGGCCCGGGACTAGGCGAGCGGGTCTCGCGGTCGCTGCGCGACGCGGGCATCGAGACGCGTGAAGACGGATGGCCCGATCGGCTCGATCCAAGCATCGAATGCATCATCTGCGCCGGCGGGGACGGCACGATCGCAAGCGCGATCGGTCCCGCGATCGAACACGGACTTCCGCTTGGCATCATTCCACTCGGAACGTTCAACGAACTCGCGCGCACGCTGGGTATTCCGAGCCGGATCGAGGCCGCGGCACAGGCCATCGCGGCGCGAATCGAACGGGCGATCGACGTCGGGCGCGTCAACGATCGGTATTTCATCGACGAAGCGAGCATCGGCTTTTCGAGCCGGGTTGCGCGCCTACAAACGCCCCGGCTCAAACAGCGCTTCGGCATCTTCGCGATCGTCGCAACGGCGCTTATGGGGATGCGCCACCTTCGCCCGATCGACGCCGAGGTGCGCTACGACGGGCAGAGCGAGCGCCTGCGCACGGTTCAGCTCACGATTGCGAACAGTCATCGCTTCGGGGGCCTCATCAACGTTTCGGGAGCGTCGATCGACGACGGTTGGTTGCACTTGTACAGCATCCAGGGCGCCGCCGTTCACACGGTGCGCGCGCGCCGCTTCGAGGTCCGGACGCGCCGTCCGCATCGGATTACGGCCGACGGCGAGCCGGCCGGGGCGACGCCGGCAACATTCGAGGTGGTTCCCAAGGCGCTGCGCGTTTTGGCGTCACGCTGATGCTTGCCTGGGAGCTGTTCCGAGGCATTTGAGCCGGCTCGCGGCGGAGCGCCGCCGTCCACGGCGAAACCAACGGCTAACGGAGGCCGTAAACGTGGACATGAGCATCTATGAATTCGGGCCGTTCCGCCTCGACGTCGAGCGGCTACTTCTGATGCATCGCGGCGAACCCGTGCCTCTCGGACCGAAAGTCGTCGAGACGTTGCTGGCGTTGGTCGAGCATCCGGGCGAGGTGCTGGCGAAGAGCGCACTGCTCGAGCGTATCTGGCCCGAGGGCTACGTCGAAGAAGCCAATCTCGCGCAAAACGTCTACGTGCTGCGCAAGACCTTGCGCGGATTGGCCGCGCTGGACGCGATCGAGACCTTGCCGCGCCGAGGTTACCGTTTCACCGTTCCCGTTCGGCGCATCGAGCACGTGCCGGTCGCGCCGGCTCCGGCGCGCCGCAGCCGCTTCGGCCGCAGCGCGGCGCTTGTGGGCGGCGCTGCGTTTGCACTGATCTGCACCGTCTTCGTCGCCGCGCTCGCGCTCGCGCATCGCGACGGCGATGTCGCGCTCTCGGCCCAGAGCGCGCGACTCTACGATATCGGAAACTACTATTGGAACCTGCGTTCGCGTCAAGGGGTGGAACGCAGCCTGGGCTACTTCGCCCAGGTGATTCGCATCGACCCCGAAGATGCGCGCGGATACGCGGCGCTGGCCGATGCGAACGCGATCATGGGCGATTACCGGTACGGTACGCTTGCGCCCCGTGTCTACTTCGCACGCGCGCGAGGCTACGCGCAGCATGCACTGGCGATCGATCCGAATTCGGCCGAGGCACACGCGGCGCTCGGGCTCATCGACATGGATGCGCGCAACCCGGTCGCGGCGGTTGCCGAGCTGCAGCGCGCGATCGCGCTCGAGCCGTCGTATGCACCGGGACATGAATGGTACGGCATCCTCTTATTCGAGCGCGGCCAGCTTCGCAGCGCATTTGCGCAACTGCAGATTGCCGGCGACCTCGATCCGCTCTCGGTCTCGACCAGTGCGTGGCTCGGCTCGACCGCCTACTTCGACCGCCATTTCAACGAGTCGATCGCGTATTCGCGAGAAGCGCTCGATCTCGCGCCGCAGCGAACCGACGTGCTCACGAGGATAGGCGAAGCCTACGAAGCCGAGGGCAATTTCAACCGCGCGATCGAGGCCTTTACACGCTACGGAGCTTCGTGCGCGTATTGCCGGGCGGAAGGGGCTGCGCTGCTCGCGCACGTCTACGCGATCGAGCATCATACCGCGAAGGCGCGCTTGCAGCTCGCCTACGCGATGCAGCACTCCACGCAAGTCGATCCGGCCGATCTCGCGGCGGCGGCTGCCGCGGTCGGCGATCGCACCGTCGCGATCGAGCTGTTGCGCCGCTTGCACGGTCACATGGCGTGGCTCTCGATCGTCAACGATCCCCGATTCGACATCCTCCGCGACGATGCGGGTTTCCGTCAGTTGTTGCAGAGACCGGCATAGGGGTCGTTCTTGCCCGATCTCTTCGACGCGCTGGCGGCGCGGCCGCGGCTCGCGCGTTCGCTTGCGGCGCATTTGCGCGACCTGCACGAGGGAGCGATTCCGGCGCGGACGCTGGAGCTGATCGCGCTCATGGTCGGGTGGCTCAACGCGTGTGAATATTGCACCTGCGTGCACGAAGAGATCGCGCGAAAGCTGGGCGTCGACGAAGCGACTCTCGCAGCGCTTGGGGACTTCGCGCTCAGTCCGCATTTTTCCGAGGCAGAACGCGCCGCATTGTCGGCGACCGTGGCCCTGACGCGCGAGCCGCGGGCCCTGCCGCCGGTGGTGTGGGACGCGCTGCGCGCGCACTACGACGAGGGCGCGTCCCTCGAGATCCTCGCCGCCATCGGCGCGAATAACTACGTCAGCCGCTTGAGTAACGCACTTCAGCTGCGCGCTCCATGATGCGCTCGGCGCGAATCAGACGCGTGCCGCTGAGGCGGTCGTGCAGCATCAGGCGCGGCATGAACGGGGCGCAAACAAGAATGACCGGCCAGAGGAAAAAGGCGACCAGGTAGCGCACGAACGCGCGCGCAAGTCCGGGGCCGCGAAAATCGGTCGTGACCACCCGAAGTCCGGCGATCATCATGCCGAAGCTCTGTCCGGTGAGTCCGACGAGGAGCCAGAGGTAAATTGCGATCGCGAGCGCGTTGGCGCCGGCTACGTAATGAAGCACCGGCGCCAGTACGCGTCCGATCTCGAGGATGGCGAGCTCGCGCTCGCCAAGGTGCCCGCTGGCGTGGATCGGGTTTGCGTTGGAGGTAAAAAACGAGAAAATCGTGCTGACCATGATCACGTCGATCAGAAATGCCCAGCCGCGACGCCAGATGCCGGCGCAGTCCTCACGCGAGACGTGCGCGCTGCCGGTCGCGAGCGCCGGCGGTACTTCGCGAATCTCGCGCGTGTACCAGGTGCGCGCAGCGACGTATTGCGGCGTCACCAGGAAGTCGTCCATGTCGGCGATGCGCCGTGTCGCATAGGGCTCTCCCCCGAGCCATTCGCCCAAGCGCAGCACGCCGTCACTGGCGATCTCGCGTCCTTGTTCGGCGAAACGCGCAACGTCGACGTGACGGCCGAAACTGTGAAACGAGGCGATGGCGATCGAGCGCGTTGCCGCGTCGAGCGAGCCGCACGTCAGGAGCCCGACCCGGTCGCACGTCCGGCTGCAGGTGCGCAGCCATCCGCCGAAGATCAGCGAAACGATCGGGTTTTCATTCCCGTTGACGCTGAGCAGCGAGAGAAACCGGGTGTGCCCGGCGGCGATGTGTCCGAGTTCGCGGCCGACGGCAAACGCGAGCTCGTCGTCTTCGAAATGCTCGATCCAGTGACTCGAGATTACGAGCGCATAGGGTTCGCCGAACCCGAGCGCCGCAACCGGAACGTAGTTGTCCTCGCGAACGAAGATCAACGGCATCGCGATATCGAGTCGCGCACAGACGCTCTGCACGAGCGAGAAGACGCGCGGGTATTGCGCTTCGTGAATCATCACCGACGAGCCGATCAGCCGTCCGCGCGCGAGCGTGACGTAGAGCATCGCGATCACGATGAAGAGCGCGACCTCGGAGAGACCGATCTGCTCGTGAATGACGAAACCGATCGCCGCCGCGGCCGGAAACGCGAAGAGCAGGGTGAGAACGAAGGCTAGGCGCTCTCGAGGATCGCGAAGTGCGTATTCGCTGCTGAAGAGTGGGCTTGCCATGGAGAGGCAAGTTTGATCCCGTTGCCGCCGTTCTTCTTTACGGCCCGCATCTCGCGCTCGGCCGCGGCAAGCAGCGCCGCCGGCGAACTCCAAGGGCCGGGATACGTTGCGCCGCCGATGCTGGCGCAGACACGCAGCCTCTCATCGTCGACCGGCAGCGGCTCATCCAGGCTGCGCAAGATCTTGCGGGCTGCGTCGGTCGCCGCCTCGTGGCAGCCGAGGTCCTCGATGACGATCGCGAATTCGTCGCCTCCGGTGCGCACGACGGTGTCGGACACGCGAACGTAGCGCTGCAACCGTTCCGCGACCGCGCTCAAGACGCGGTCACCGTAGTCGTGGCCGCGCGTTTCATTGATCGCTTTGAAATCGTCGAGATCGATGAAGAGCACCGCGGCGTGGCGGCCGGTGCGCTCGCACGAGGCGAGCGCGGCCCGCAGGCGCTCCTCGATCGAGAGCAGTGCGCCGGTTTCGGCGAGTTCGATCGCGCGGCCGGTGACGCCCGAGACCGAGCCGTTCGGCGCGAATAGCGGCGCGAGCTGGAATGCGTAGCGTATACCGCGGATCAGCGATTCGAACACCACGGTTTCGCCCGAGAGGGCCCGCAGGTGGGCCTGGAGCGGGAAGGGATCGGTGCTGCCCCAGAGGTCGCTCACGTTGAGGGCGTCCGCGTACCGATCGAGTTCTGCGAAGCCGCGCAGCCGAGCCGTAAGCGACGTGACCCGCAGTGTGCTGTCGGTGTTCCAGACGAGTAACTGGTCGCGCATGGTGACGGTTGCCCTCCGCGTGAGCGTCTCTAGGGTGACCTCATCGTAGATCGCTCGGCCTGGGCGCATCATCCGTGGAAACCCCTGACCTGAAGCGCCCCGTATCGCCCCCTGCCATCCCGAGCCGTTCGACTCGCTACGCTCGCTCAGGACAAGCTCCGCTGCACGCAGTCCAGGAGACCGATTTCCTCGACTACGGCGCTTCACGCCCACGCCCATGACTAATTTTTGGATGAGCCCTTGACGCGCTCGCGAAGTTGAGCTATTGTACTAGTGTACTAGTACGACAGCACAGTAGTACTAGGCTAAAGGAGAGAAGGACATGACCCGCTTTATCGATCGCCCCGAAGGCAACGACAGCCAGCACCCGCGGATTTGCACGGCGCAGCGCGTTGCGAGCCCGCTCTTCCAAGGCTGGGGCCCCAAGCTTTAGTACCGTCTGATGCCGGTTGTATTGACGGTCGACCCCCGTAGCGGGGTGCCCATCTACCTCCAAGTGATCGAGCAGATCAAGCGGTCGGTAGCCTTGGGCGTTCTGGGGGCCGGCGAACAACTGCCGACGGTCAAGCAACTCGCACTCGATCTGACGATCAATCCCAATACCGTCGCGAAGGCCTACCGCGAACTCGAGCGGGACGGCGTGATCGAAACGGCACCGGGGCGCGGATCGTTCGTTCGCACCAACGGCGTTGCTGAAACGACCAAAGCTGCGGCAACCGACGTGGTCCGCGACGTGATCGAGGGCGCCGTCCGCGAAGCAAAATCGATGGGACTCGGGGCCGACGATATTCGAACACTAGCCAGCGCTGCTATCGACCGGTGGTTCCGGGAGGACGCATGAGCACGATAACGATCAAGAATTTACGCAAGACCTACGGTCCGTATGTCGCCGTCGACGACTTTTCAGTCGAGATTCCGCAGGGCTGCGTCTTCGGGCTGCTCGGTCCGAACGGCGCGGGAAAGACCACGACGTTCAAGTGCATGCTGGATCTCGCGCGGCCGACCGCGGGAACCGTACTTTACGACGGTGTGCCGCTCGTCCCGCAGACGTTCGAGCGGATCGCCTACGTTCCCGAGCGCAGTGTTCTGTACGACTGGATGACGGTCGAGGAGCACGTTGAGATGCAGCGCCGCGCCTTCCGCGGATTTTCACCCAAGATCGCCTACGATTTGCTCGCGCAGTTCAGCATCGAGCCGCGCAAGAAAGCACGCGCGCTTTCGAAAGGCATGCGTACTGCGGTGATGGTTGCACTTGCGATCGGGCGCCAGGCCGACACGCTGATCTTGGACGAGCCGACCAGCGGTTTGGACCCGATCAATCAGCGACACGTCCTCAACCTCATCATCAACGAGTCGGCCCGCGGTGCGAGCGTCATCTTCTCCTCGCATCAGATCGGGCAGGTCGAGCGCGCTGCCGAACGCATCGCAGTCATCGATCGCGGCCGGCTGGTGCTTGAAGGAGCGATCGACGACCTCAAGGCCGATCGCAAAATCGTCGAGGGCATCTTCCCGTCGGAACAGTACGCCCTCAACGGCATCGCCGGCGATCCGCGCATCGGGCGAGTCGATCGCAGCGGCCGAATCGTGCGTTTGCTGACCATCGACGGCGCGCCCGAGTTCGTCGCCATGCTCGAGTCGCTCGGCGCGACCGGCGTGCGCGTCGTCGATCTCAATCTCGAGGATATTTTCCTGTACGCGGTCTCGCCCGCTGACGCGACCGCCGACGTCGTCGAGGGAGCACGGCCATGACCTATGTCGAGTGGCTGCGCGTGCGGAACGCTCTGCGCGTGGTAGCCATTATTCTCGGTGTCTTTCTGCTCGTTGCGGTAGTGTTACGAATCTCGTACAATCGCCAGCTCGCGACCGACGAGATCATCGAGCACATCAGCTCGCACCCGCATACGACCACGCACGTGACGCTGCCCGGCGGCGTCCCGCGGACCATCATCACCTACCCCGACGACGGCACCGTCATCACCATCGATAACGTGGGCTGGGGCGGCCGTCACGTCGTCGTCACCGAGCCGCTTTCGCACCACGAGGACATCCATCAGATCACGATCGGCAGTATCCACGCGGTGCAGACGCGCAGCGGCAACAAGAGCGTGACCACGTTCGATACCGACGCGCCCGCACCGTTCTACTTCTATATGGCCGTTGCCGACGTGATCGCGCTGATCGTCGCGACCGTGCTCGCCGCTCCGTTCGCGCGCGAAGCCGACGGTCATCTGGAGATCGCGGCAACCAAACCGGTTTCGCGTGCCGCCTACGCGGCCGGTGCGATCGGCGTGGACGTCGCGGGAATCGTTCTGGCATCGCTGATGACGGTCGTGGCCTTGCTGATTGCTCAAGCGTTCTTCGAGATTCCGCGCGTGGATTTCAGCGGCGTCTCGATCCAGGTCGTGCTGATGGGCGTCGCGTTCCCGCTGGCATGGTATGCGATGCTGGCCGCGGCGACGTCGTCGCTGCGCCGCGGCTATGGTGCTGTTCTGGGCTTCGCCTGGCCCGTGGTGCTGATCGTCGTTACCTTCGCACACGTGCCGTTGGGCGACTCGATCTTCGGACAAGTCATCAACCACTTCTGCTGGGCCGTCTCGCGGATACTTCCGTTGACGTATGCGAACTTCCAGTTCAACGAGGATCAGGCGACCGGGCAGATCATCGCGCCCGGAAATTTCGGCCTGCGTGTAGCGATCGAA
This sequence comes from Candidatus Baltobacteraceae bacterium, assembly GCA_035502855.1. NCBI lineage: Bacteria > Bacillati > Vulcanimicrobiota > Vulcanimicrobiia > Vulcanimicrobiales > Vulcanimicrobiaceae > Vulcanimicrobiaceae bacterium. The sequence goes on along the minus strand of DATJTX010000039.1, from coordinate 137,616 downwards.
GCAGTCTTGTTCCTCGTCTATAGCGCATTGGCCGTCGCTCAGTGGCGGCGGGTGGAGGCGTAGTCATGGAGATCATCGGAACCAATTTCTCGATCACACTCGGATCGTGGCGTCTGCGCCTGTGCTTTGCCGTCGAGGACGTCGATGCACCGGCTCAAACCAAGGAGCAGCCGCCGCACAAGGTTCGGATCATCTCCGAGGATTCGTATTCACGCCGCGAAGCGTAGGCGGGCGCCGGAATCAGGCGACGAAGCCGTTGGAAAACGCCGGTTTGTCGAATGTGAATCCGTCCGCGGTCAGCGTGAAGAGATAAACGTTCGGCAGCGTCGCATCGCCGGCGTAGTTGAACGAATAGTTGCCCACCAGCAGCGCGTAACTTCCGCCTTCTTGTAATTGGGTGAGCACTTGGAAACGAGTGGTCGCGTTGGCGCGCTGCGCAGCCTGGATCAGCAGTTGTGCGGCGGCGTAGCCGTAGGCGGAGAACGCGGTCACCGCACCGACCTCGTTGCGGAAATCCGGAAGGTACGCGACGATCGAGGGGACGCGGTCGAGCGGCGGCATCGCCGAAGCCACGAGCGCGCCGCTGAGCTCCTTGCCGTACGTCTTCGGGACGTCGGCAGTGAAAAAGCTGTCGGCAAACCCGAATTCGCCGGTGTAGCCGGCCGTTTTGAGCGCGACCGCGATCGGTCCGAGTTTGTTCGGCCAGCCGGCAAAGAAGAGATAGGCGGGGGCGCGCCGCTGGATGATCGCGGTCGAGTCGGGAACGTCGGCATTGGATTCGAGCGTGAGCAGGGCGGCGTTGTGACGTTCGGCCTTGGCCTGCGCAACGAATGCGCGCGTGACGTCGAGCCCGTAATCTCCGCTGACGATGACGCCCAGCACGTTCATCGGCGCGCGACCCTTCAGCACCGCGCTGGCGAAGAGCCGCCCTTCCGACGAATCGTTGGTCGGCAGGCGAAAGACGTTATGATAGCTCTGCTGGGTGAGCTTGTCGGCGGTTACCGACGGAACCACGAGCGCGAAGCCGCTGTTCGCACACTGCGGCAACGCCGTCATCGTTACGTCGAGCGTCAGATCTCCCACCAAGCCGATGACGGTCGGATCGGCCGCGGCGACCAGCACGTTCGAAGTTGCGATCGCGCCGGAGTTTTGATCGTCGAAGGTGCGCACGCCGTACGCACGGTTCAACGTCGCGTTGTATTTGTTGGTCTCATCGACCGCGGCTTGCACGCCCCTGGCGATCTCCTTCCCGAAATCACCGTACGTTCCCGAGAGCGGCACGTTGACACCGATCACGAACTCCTGCAAGACCGTTTGCGGATACGTCGGCGCGAGCGGTGTGACCGTGGTCGTGGCGAGCAGACTGCGAAGAAAATCGCTGCGCAGCATCAGTGGAGCAGATAACCTCCCAGAGTGGCGGCCAGGAAGACCAGCGAAAACGTCATGTTCCCGGTGAATATACGTTCGTTCAGCACGAAAACGTTCTCGGAAATTCCGTAGAGCCGGTTCTCGTAGAACGTCAGCACGAGCGCCGCCGCCACACCGGCGTAATAGAGCGGGCCGGCGACGGCGAGTAACCCGGCGGCCGCCAGCATCACCACCATGAGCGCGTGCAGCGCGATCGGCGCCCAGCGCCCGCTTCCCTCGCCGAAGCGCACGGGAATCGAATTGATGTGTTGCTCGCGATCGGTCGGCAGATCCATCAGCGCGTACGCGATGTCGAATCCCGCGACCCAAACCGTAACCGCGAGGAAAAGAAGGAGCGCGCTCGCACTCACCCGTCCGGTGACCGAGATATACGCACCGAGCGGCGCGAGCCCGTCGACCGCGCCGAGGACGAAGTGCACGAGCCAGGTGAACCGCTTGCACAGCGGATAGACGAGCACGCCCACTGCCGCGACCGGGAGCAGCTTCACGCAGAGCGGGTTGAGCATCCAGGCGGAGAGCACGAGCAGCGCCAGGCCGAGCACGATCGCCCAAATCATCACCGCGGGAGCGAGCGTCCCGGTGGCCAGCGCGCGCCGCGCGGTGCGCGGATTGCGCGCGTCGAGCTCACGATCGAAGTAACGGTTTGCCGCCATTGCCGCCGTGCGCGCGCCGAAGACTGCGAGCGTAATCCACAACAGCGCGGACCACGACGGCAGACCGCGCGCACCGAGAATCGCGCCGACGTACGCAAACGGCAGTGCGAACAGCGTGTGTTCGATGCGAATCTCTTTTAAAAATACTGTCATCAATCACGGATCTTGCGGCGGAACGCTTGCGGGCCTTGACCCGACCACGCATCGGGGGTGAGCGATTTGAGGATGTGGTCGAGACCGTAGTCGTGCCAGCGATCGTTCACGCGCTCTTTCGTCGCCGCGTCCATCACCATGTCGGGCGGCCATTCGCGCGGATATCCCTCGGCCGCGCTCTTGCGCGTCGCGTCGATGCCGGCTTTCGTGCCGTATGCGAGCGTGTACGATCCGTGATCGAGATCGTCGACCGGACCTGGCATCATCACCACGTCACGCTCGGGTGCGAGGTTGTTGAGCGTGAACCACGCGACGCTGCGAACGTCTTGCACGTCGATGTCGGCATCGACGATCACGAGGACGCGCGTGAGCATCATCATGTGCCCCAAACCCCAAAGCGCGTTCATCACCTTCTTCGCGTGGCCCGGATAAGCTTTGCGGATTGAAACGATCGCCAGATTATGAAACCCGCCCTCCACCGGCAGATTCATGTCGACGACTTCCGGCAGCACCATTTGCAAGAGCGGAAGAAAGATCCGTTCGGTGGCCTTGCCGAGCCACGCGTCTTCCATCGGCGGTTTCCCGACCACGGTTGCGGCGTAGATCGGGTCGCGCCGGTGCGTGATACACTCCACGTGAAACGTCGGATAGGTGTCGGCCAGGCTGTAGACGCCGGTATGATCGCCGAACGGACCTTCGGTGCGCAGGTCGGTGTTGTCGACGTATCCTTCGAGCACGAACTCGGCGTGCGCCGGAACCTTCACGTCGATCGTGCGCGCCTTCACCAGCTCGACCGGTTTGCCGCGCAGGAGCCCGGCGAACGCGAACTCGTCCAGCACCGGCGGCAGCGGCGCAGTGGCGGCATACGTGAGCACCGGATCGCTGCCGATCGCGACCGCAACCGGAATTTTTTCGCCCCACGCCTGCGCGTGGGCACGGCCGTGCTTGTGCCGCTGCCAATGCATGCCGGTTTCGCGTTCGTTGTAGACCTGCATGCGATACATCCCGACGTTCGGCCGTCCGTTCTGCGGGTCGGTCGTGATCACGAGCGGCAGCGTGATGAACGGTCCGCCGTCGAGCGGCCAGGTGGTGAGCACCGGAAGCTTGCGCAGATCCGGGTCGCGAATCACGACCTCTTGACAACTTCCCTCGCGCACCGTCTTCGGGATCGCATTGGCGAGCGGAGCAAAACGTTTGAGCGCGCCGAGTTTGTCGCCCCAGGAGCCGCCCGGCGGCGCAAGATCGAGCAGCGCGCGCAAGCGCGCCGCCACTTGATCGAGCTGCGCGGCATCGAAGGCCATCGCCATTCGCCGCTGCGAACCGAATTGATTGGTCAGCACCGGAAATTTCGAACCCTTGACCTGCTCGAAGAAGAGCGCCGGGCCGCCGGCCTTGACGACGCGGTCGCTGATCTCGGCGATTTCGAGACGCGGATCGACCGGTGCCGAGATCGTGTGGACTTCGCCGGCGCGCCGCAACGCATCGAGGAAGGCTCGCAGGGAGTCGAAGGGCATGGCGCCACCCTTTCTCGGCAGTTCTGCGCGCCTCCCTGTCGAACGAAGTGACCGTCATGAAACCGCTTGATTTGACGCAGCAACCGCCGCGTTCGTGTTACGAAGAACTCGACGGCCTGATCTTCATGCCGCGAACGATCGACAAACTGCGCGGGCTCCTGCCGGGCGGAAACCCCGGCGATTATTTCATCAACGGGCAAATTCCCGGCATGTCCGGATACCTGTTGGAACGCTTGGGCATCACCGAGGAAGCGTTGTTCGAGGTCGTCGCACGGGCTCGCGACGAGGGAGAGATCGCGGCGTGGCTGCGCGAACGTACCGATGCCGCGCAGTATCCGGTCATCAACGAAGAGATACGCCGCAGCCGTCCCAGACACGCGAAAGATCCCGCATATTTCGCGGAGCTGTATGCTCCCACGCTCGCATTGCATCCCGACCTGGAACGAATTCTCGACATCATCGACGCCGACGACCGGCGAATCTTCGGAACGCCGGCGTAACACTCACCAAAACGGTTCCGCGAGCCACGAATCCTTGAGTTCTTGCGTTCGAAAGGCGGCGAGCTGCGCGTTGCAGTTCGCGCTATGCCTGCAGAGGATGCGCCGGTAACGCACCCACGCAGTTTCGGATCCGGCCAGAAGCGATCGTTGGTGCGGTGTGAGGAGCAGCTCGAGCAGACCGTACACGCGCTGTTCTTCGGCAATCGCCTTCGCACCGTCGCCCGGCGGAAACCCGCTGCGCAGAGCACGCAGATCGCGCGTCCGTGCTTCGGCCGAATGCGCGAGGCATTGTGAGTAGAGCATCGGCGCCATCGAACCGTCGCGGTACGCATCGTAGTAATACGCGCAGGTTCTCCGGCGTTCGTCGCGCCAGAGTCCTTCGGTGAGCGACGCCTCGCGCGGACGAGCGGCAAGCGTCGCCCGCTCGTCGCGATCGGCACGCTGCTGCTCGGCCTGCGCGCAGAAATCGAGATCGACCTGCGTCGCCGTGCTTCCACAATTCAGTGCGGCGGCGAGAAGGAGTCCGATCACGGAAGCTTCATGACGCGCTTGACCAACGCGTCCCGCGTGCGCGCCGGCAGCATCGCGACGACGGTTTGAATCTTGGCTTTGCGGCCGATCACGTAGCGCTCGCGCGGCTTGGGCGCGCGCAGTGCGGCCAGCACCGTGTTCGCGATGGTCTGCGGACTCATCCCCTCGCGTTCCTCGGCATTCGTCACGGCGATGATCGCCTCGGCCAGCGTTCCATAGTACGTCATCGCCTGCGGCGGCATCGCGGCGACCAGCGCGTCGCGTCCGGCGCGGCCCTTCTCCCAAATCGGTGTCTTCACCGAGGCGAACTCGAGCAACGAGACGCCGATGCCGAACGGCGCGAGCTCTTGCCGCAATGCGTCGGTCAGCGCGGCGATCGCGGATTTGGATGCGCTGTACGGCCCGATGAACGGAGCCGCCATCCGTCCGGCGATCGATCCGATGTTGACGATGCGTCCGCGCGATTCGCGCAACAGCGGCAGAACCGCCTGCGTCATCGCGACCGGCGCAATCACGTTGATTTCGAATTGGTTGCGCAGCGCTTCGATCGGAAGAAACTCGAGCGGACCGCCGACCGCGATGCCGGCGTTGTTGACCAGGCCCACGAGCGTATCGCCGGCCTCGCGCAGGTTCTGCACCGCACGCGCGATGTCGGCGGGAACCCGCACGTCGAGAATGACCGGGTGAATACGCTCGTGTTCCGATTCGAGGCGCTGGCGATCGGCTTCTTTGCGCACGCCGGCGTACACCGTATAGCCGCTGCGCGCAAGCAGCAATGTTATCGCGTGACCGATGCCGGTCGATGCGCCGGTGACGAGGGCCGCGTCGTTAGCCATTCCCCTTTCGTTGGTGGATGATGACCGCGGTGCCTTCGGGATCGGGCCCGAATGCCATGAAGCAGTTCGGCGTTTCGGTGAGGTCGGTGAGGCGCAAGCCGCGCGCGCGCAGCTCTTCGGCCTTCGTCCGCGCGTCGTCGATGGCGAACATCACGAATCCGCATTGCTGCGCATCCGGCGTGCGCCACACGCCGAACGTCGAACCGTCGGCCAGTTCGAATTCGGCCCCGCGGCCCGCGGGATTGACGTCAGTCGGAACCAGGCCGAGCACGTCGCGATAGAACGCGATCGCGCCTTGCGGTTCCGCGACGAGGTAGCCGGCCATGTCGATACCGTGGATCGTCGTCGGCGTGCGTTCCTGAGCCGGCGGGCGATGTTCGTCGCGTGATTTCTTCTGGTGCATCATCACGCCGTGGCCCTCGTTATCGGTGACCACGGCCATGTTGCAGGTCGGCCCTTCCATCACGTCGCTGCTCGTGCCGCCGCGCTCGCGAATGTGCTTGGCGGCGCTCGCTGCGTCGGCAACGGTGAACATCACGCCGAAGCCGGGTTCGAACTCGCCCGGCTCGGGCGGCTGCCACAAACCAAACGTCGAGCCGTCCGGAAGGTGAAATTCGACGCCGTTCTCGCTCGAGACGGATGGGATCAGGCCCAGTGTGTCGCGGTAAAACGCCAGTGATTTCTGCAGGTCGCGGACCGTGCAGCCGACCAGATCGGTGCCGACAATCGCGGTCGCGGAGAGGGGCGTGGAGTGGACGCTCACGGGATGCTCCTTGCGTTGGCGTCAGGTGTATAGCGTGAGCATACGACTGCTTATATGACAGCCGCTGTCATATTTACGTCAAAAGCGCAGCGCGCTTTCGACGCGGTCGATTGCGTGGTTGAGCACCTCGCGGATGCGCTGTTCGCCGCCGGTTGCGCCCTGAGCGAACCACAGCCCGACGGCCTCGCGCAGCGCGCCGGTGACCGCTCCGCAGGCGATGCGCACGTCGAGATCGTTCGCCGGTCGCCGCAAGTGGCGCGCGATAAGCGCAGAGAACAGCTCGGTCGCTCGCTCCTGCTCTTCGAACGAGGCGACTTGCAGCGAAGGCGTCTTTCGGAGCAGCTGGTGCCGGGCGGCGAGCAGATCGCGATCGCGATCGAAATACTTTGCAAGCACGCCGGTCATCACGGCGCGCACCGAATCGATCGCCGGTTCGTCGGCAGGACGCTCCATGAGTGCCTGAATGACGATCGGATCGTACTCGTCGGTGACGACCGAATCTTCTTTCGAAGTGAAGTACCGGTAGAACGTCGCGGGCGAGATGCCGGCGGCCTCGGCGATCTGCTCGACCGTGGTTTGTTCGAAGCCTTGCTCGGTGAAGAGCCGCAAGGCTTCGCGCTGAATCGTCGTGCGAACGTGCTCTTTCTTTCGTTCGCGAAGTCCCGCCATTACGCGGCCTCGGCCATCGGCGCGGCGGATTCTGCCGTTCGCGCGGGCGGCCCGTACTGCACGAAGGCAATCAGCGGAATCGCTGCGATGAACAGCAGCGCGCAAAGCCGGAAGATGTAATCAAAGGCAGAAACGCTTGCAGCTTGCGAGAGCAAACTCGTCAGGGTCGCGATCGAGGCGCCATGCGTTTGCGTGATGCCGCCGGCGAGCCCCGACCACGCGATCGCCGTCTCGCGCGTGAGCAGCGTGGTGATGATCGCGATGCCGAGACTGCCCCCCAACTGGCGAATCAGCTGCGAGAGACCGGTTGCGCCGGCAAGTTCTTCGCGCGGCACCTTCGAGAGCATCAGTTGCGTGAGCGGCACAAAGAGCAGGCCCATACCAAAGCCGATTAACGTCCGCGGCCAGAACGTGTTGTCCATCCCGGCGCTCTCCGTCAAGCCGCCGAGCTGCCAATTCGCAAGGGCGGCGCACAGGGCGCCAAGCACCAGGAGAATGCGCGCATCGATTTTGTTGACCAGGCGGGTCGTGACGATCATTGCGACCGCCGTGGCGATCGCACCCGGGACGAGCGCCTCGCCCGAATCGAGTGCCGTCATGCCGAGGATGGTTTGGAAGAAGAGCGGCACGATCAGCTCGCTGCCGAAGAGCCCGAAGCCGAGCACGAAGAGGATGACGTTGCCCAAGGAAAACGAGGGAATGCGGAAGATTTTCAAGTTGACGAGCGGACTTCGATCGCGTGCCGTCTTGATGCCGAAGATCGCCAGCGCGACGACGGTGACGATCGCGAGCGTGACGATCGTATTCGAACTCCACCAGTCTTCGTGTTGTCCGCGCTCGAGCACGTACTGGAGTGAGATGAGTCCGACCGCGAGTAGACCGAGCGCCGGCCAGTCGATCTCGCGCCGTGCGCGCGCGATGTAGTGCGGCGTCGGAATGAAGGCAAGAGCCATCAGGAACGTGACGATGCCAACCGGCAGGTTGATGAAAAAGATCAACGGCCACGACGCATTGTCGACGATGTAGCCGCCCATGACCGGTCCAAGTGCCGGCGCCACCATGATTCCCAACCCGAAGATCGCCATCGCTCCCGCCGAGCGTTTCGGGCCGAACGTTTCGAACAAAATCGCTTGCGCGGTCGGCTGAAGTACACCGCCGCCGAGGCCCTGCAGCATCCGGCACACCGTCAGCAGCACGATATTGTGCGCCATGCCGCACAAAAACGACGCAAACGTGAAGATCGCGATCGCGGAGCAGTAAAACGTCTTGCGCCCGAGGTAGGCGGTGAGCCAGCCGTTGAGGGGCATCACGATAACGGCCGCGAGGATGTACCCTGTCGCAACCCACGCAGCATCATCGAGCGAACAACCCAGATTGCCGGCGATCGTCGGCAGCGCGACGTTGACGATCGTCATGTCGACGATCGCCATGAAGACGCCGAGCATCACGGTCACCGTGATGAAAAACTGCGAACGCGTCAAGGCTTACGCCGTCTCGACCAGGGATGCGAGGCGCTCGCTGCCGGCCGCGCTCAGCGCGTAACGTTCCGGCATTCCCTCGCCCACGACGAAAGCGCAGCCACGCTTCACGAGGTCGTCGAGCAGCGCCTCGACCTCGCCGGTCACGACCTCGGTCGCGTAGCCGTAGTGAAGGAGAGCGGCGGCGCACTCGCAGGCGCTCGCAGGGGCCTCGTAGAGCACCCGGAGGACACCTTCTTCGAACGAACCCACGTGGCAACGTACTTCCATGGCGCCGTACGGGTTTCGTCGGCAAAATGATATAACCTCTCATTTGAGAGCTTATATCAAGTAAGAGGAAGCCTCAGGTTCCTTGCTGCGGCCACGCACTAAGGATCGCGCCTTGAATCGCCATCCCGATCGCGACGTAGCCGACGTTGATGAAGCCGAGCGTTGGCCCCCAGCCGGAATAGGCATAGCTCAGCCAGGTCATCGACCCGAAGATCAGGAGTCCGAACGCGAACCCGATCCACGCGCCCTCGAGCGGACCAACGCGGCCACGCCACTGCAAAATGCGCGCCACGCCGTATGCCAGAAAGAACGCCATCACCACCGCGACGATCAGTTGATACGCCGGCGCACCACCCATCGACAACGCGTGAACCGATGTCGCCGTTATCGAAGCCGACCAGACGGTTTTGAACAGCATATCGTACCAGAGCCAGCCGAAGAGAAAGAACACGATCGCGGAAACGATGACGGCCGCCCAGTTCACGCGCACTACGGATGTCTTCTCGCGGCCCGGGGATCGGGTGCGTGGTATCCGCGCTGCACGCGCTTTCCGGCGGGACGTGTGATTGCCGATCCGATGCGCCGGCTCGTGTAGGTGACGTTGCCGCTACTCGGTGCCCCGTACTGGAAGAAGTCGATGTTGTAGCAGTCGTCGTCGACGGCAACGACGTATCCCGACCCGGCCGAGATTCCCAGCAATTCCTGGAATCCATCGCAGTCGTCGTCGCCTTCTCCCGTGACAGGCATGGCATAGTATTCGTTCAACGGCGCTCCGGTCGAAAGACCGGAGATGCGCCCGATACCGGTTGCTGGGTCGCTGCCGGCTGCCCAGAAGCTGCCGTCCGCATAGGTCAGGTCGTAGCTGTAGAAGTAGTTGATCGGGAACGCGACCTCCGAAAACGTCGAGAGCGCGTTCGAACCCGAAACGTAGCCGTAGAAATAGTTGTCCATCGGATCGTATCCGCCGAACCAAGCTGTCGTACCATCATTCGGTGCGGTCATGATCGCGTAGGGATACTGCGAGTTCTTCAGTGTTACGGTGGTGGGCGATGACAACGTCGCGGTCGGGAGCTCCTCGATGATGCTATCGTCTTCGTCCGCGATGAACATCTGCGAACCGTTGGCCGTGATCGACATGTCGGCGGGATAGCCGTTGGTGGCGAGTCCGGCGGCGCTAAACGTCGTCTCCGTTACAGTCGTTCCGTTGAGCTCTCCGATCGCATAATCGTTTCCGCCGGGAAGCAGCGTGCTTTCGCCGCAGGAGCCGGTGGACTCGATCCACCATACACGGCCGGAGCTATCGACCCGAATTGTGCCCGGGTAACCCTCGAGGCGGTACTCCGTCGTCGTTCCGGCAGCGGGGTTGAGGACCCCGAGTGTACCGCTCTCCTCTTCACCGTCGCAGCTGGGGTCCGATTCGGTAGAGAAGGCGCCGGAATAATAGATAAGTGTGCCGCTGCTGTTTACCGCCAGGTCGTCGTAAGCGTGGAACGTTTCCGTATTGAGATCCGCGCTCATTCCATGCACGACGGTGATGCCGGGAATGGTCAACGATCCCGCGGCGGGCGGATTGAACGGATCGCTGGTGTCGCCGACAAACACCGTTCCCATGCCCGAAGGCGAAGCGATTCCAATCCCCTCGTAATATGATTCGTTGGCACTGCTATAAAGCTCGTCGAATAGCACTGCAGCGGTTGGAACCGCGGTCGTTCCCGTCGGGTACGCGGCAACATCTTCGGGTTCGTAACCGTAGACCTGGTTGGTGGAATCGTAATATTGATACAGGGTGAGGCTGCCGCCCGAACCGGCGAAGGTGGCCGGGGTGCCGGCGATTCCCGAACCGCTTGGCGTGATGGTCGACCCGACGTTCGTTCCGCCGTTGTAACTGAGCGTCACCACTTGTCCCGGCGACGTCACCGAACTCGACGAAAGCTTGAGGGTGTCGTAGCTGTCGCCGGTGATCGAAAGCGTGATCGGTGTCGAGAAGAGGCCGGGTCCGATGATGAGATTACCGCTCGCGTCCAATGCCTGCACGATGACGGCGGTGGAGCCCGCGTTCCCAACCGGCAACTCAGACTGTCCGAGCGCGAGCGAAACGCTCGCGGGGACGCCGTCGAGTTCCAACGTGACGGATGGCACGGGTTGACCGAGCGTCAGCGTCGCCTGGACTTCACCGGTCGAGAGCACGCTGCCGGCGCCGCCGGTCTGCGCGTAGGTCGAGACCGAGAACGTGTCGGTGCCAAAGGGCGCGGTGACGGCGACCGTGCATTGCAGTCCGCCCCCGGCGGGCGTCGTGCAATTCGACGAGCCCGGCGTGAGGTTCACGGTTGCGAGCAGCGTCGTCTTGCTGCCGCTTACCAGCGAAATCGTGATCGACTGCGTACCGGCGGAGATGTACGCCGGCAGGCGCGTATTGGTCTGCGATTTCGGCGGGATGTTGATGACCATGTCGGCCGAGCCGTTGCCCTGCGAGGGCTGGGTCGCGCCGCCCGTACTCGGAATCGAGGAGGCACCTCCGCCGCCTCCGCACGCACAGAGCCCGATCGTCAGAACGAGTGCGGCCGACGTTGCGGCGAAGTGCTGACGGATAAAGCGCATATCCAGCCTCCTTGGAAGCGGCCTTTGCGTAGAAATTCGGGCCGGCCAAGGGGCAGCCTCCTTCGGTGCCCTAATAAAAAGGACCCACGTCACCGTGGGCCCCATGTATCAGCGCGAGTGAGCTTACTCCTCGTCGCGGCGGCCTTGCGGGCGGCGCCGGCGCCGAGTCGGCGGCGCGCCGGGTCCACCGGCCGGAAGCGCGCCGGCGGGTTCGTCGTCGTCGCGTTGACGGCGCTGCGGACGGAATTCACCGTTGCCGCGGCTGCCGCTGCTCGTCTCCGATCCCGGTGCGAGCACCGCCTTGCGCGAGAGATTGAGGCGGCCTTGGCCGTCGATTTCCATCACCTTGACTTGCGTCGTGTCGCCGACGTTGAGCACGTCTTCTACTTTCGCCACCCGCTCGGGAGCGAGTTGGCTGATGTGCACGAGCCCTTCCTTACCCGGAAGAATCTCGACGAAGGCTCCGATCGGAATCACGCGCTTGACCGTGCCGGTGTAGATCTGGCCGACCACGACGTCCTTGGTGATGTTTTCGACGATTTCCTTAGCCTTCTCGCCGCTCTCACCGTCGAGCGAGGTGATGAAGACCGTGCCGTCGTCCTCGATGTCGATTTTCTCGACGCCGGTATCGGCAATGATCTTGTTGATGATCTTGCCTCCCGGTCCGATGACGTCCTTGATCTTGTTCGGATCGATCTTGATAACGATCATCCGCGGCGCGTACTTCGAAAGTTCCGCGCGCGGCTGCGCAATCGTTTCGGCGAGCTTGTCGATGATGAAGAAGCGCGATTTCTTGGCTTGCGCCATCGCTTCGCGCATGATCTCCACGGTAATGCCTTGGACTTTGATGTCCATCTGGATCGCGGTGATGCCCTTCTTGGTTCCCGCGACCTTGAAGTCCATCTCACCGAGCGCGTCTTCGAGGCCTTGAATGTCGGTGAGGATCGCGTAGTCTTTGCCTTTGAGGATCAGACCCATCGCGACGCCCGCGACGTGCTCGGTGATCGGAACGCCCGCGTCCATGAGTGCGAGCGTCGAGCCGCAGACCGATGCCATCGACGACGATCCGTTCGATTCGAGCACTTCGCTCATCAGACGCATCGTGTATGGGAAGTCTTCCTTCTTCGGAAGCACCGGCACGAGCGCGCGCTCGGCGAGTGCGCCGTGACCGATCTCGCGACGGCCGGGACCGCGCATCGGGCGCGTCTCACCGACCGAAAACGGCGGGAAGTTGTAGAAGTGCATGTAGCGCTTGTCTTCGAGCGCCACGATGCCGTCGAGCCGCTGCGCGTCGCTGGTCGAACCGAGCGTTGCGGCGGTGAAGACTTGCGTCTGTCCGCGGGTGAAAATGCCCGAACCGTGGACGCGGGGCACGACGTGCACTTTGGACCAAATCGGACGAATCTCGTCCGGCGTGCGGCCATCGGGACGAATCTTCTCGTCGACGACCATCACGCGCAGCTCGTCCTCTTCCATCGCCTTGATGATCTTGCCGAACTCCTTGGCGGTGTCGGGGTTCTCGAGCAGCGCTAAGACGTTGTCGTCTTTCTTGCCGCAGCGCGCGATCGCTTCTGCGACGGTGAGCTGCGCGAACGCTTCTTCGCGCGCGCCCTTTTCGACGACACGCATCGCTTTGGCGACGTCCTTCGCGAATGCTTTGCGCACCCACTTATCGAGTTCCGCATTGACCTTCTTGAGCGGAAACTCGCGCTTGGCCTTGCCGGCTTTTTTCGCGAGCTGGTTGATCGCTTTGACGATCTTCTTGATCTCTTTGTGCGCGAACTCGACCGCGCCGAGGAAATCGTCCTCGGAGATCTCGTGCCCGCCGCCTTCGACCATCATGATCGCTTCGTCGGTGCCGGCAATCACGATGTCCATGCCGCCGCTCTCGTATTGCGGCAGCGTCGGATTGCAGATGTAGTTACCGTTCTCGTCGCGACCGACGCGCACGCCGGCCACCGGCTTCTCGAACGGAATATCGGAAACGGCCAAAGCCGCTCCGGCGGAACAGATGCCCAGGACGTCGGGATCGAGTTCGGGGTCGACCGAGAGCACCGTCGCGACGACTTGCACGTCGTTTTGGAAACCATCGGGGAAGAGCGGACGGATCGGGCGATCCATCTGACGCGAGCTGAGCACGGCGTGCTCGGGCGGACGCCCTTCGCGCTTGATGTAGCCGCCCGGAATCTTTCCGGCCGCGTACATCTTCTCTTCGAAATCGCAGGTTAGGGGGAAAAAGTCGATGCCTTCACGGGGTTTGAGTGAGGCAGTGACGGCGCAGAGCACGACATTCTGTTCACCGTAACGAATCAGCGCGGAGCCGTTGGCTTGCTTCGCGAGTTCGCCGGTCTCGATGACCATCGTGCGCCCGCCGACCTCTAAGGTCACGGATTCGGGCACAATAACTCCTAATTTTTTGCTTTTGCTCTTTTAATATGAACGCTGCTCGGTTCGCGCAGCAGATTCTCCCGGCCTGCGTCTGCGGGGACGGCTTACGCGGTCGTGTCGACCGTGCTGCCGGTGGTGGCCGAGCCCAAGTTCTGGAGCTGACTGGCGAGCGCGGCGAACTGGTCCACGCTCAGACCGGCGGTGGCATAGAGCGCCGCGGAGGCGTTGGAGGTATCGCCGGTCAGGCTCTGCGTCAGCGTCTGATATTGCCACTGGGCAAGCGTAGCGACCGCTTGCTGGTACGGATTCTGCGCGGCGGAGGCGGCCGCGGGCGAAGTCGAGGAGTCCGGCGCGGAACTCCCGCTCGAGCTGCTCGTGCTGCCGGACGAGGCGGTCGACCCATTGGCCGACTCGGCATAGCTCGCCGGGTCGAGCACGTCGAAGCCCGGGACCGTCAGCGGGGTGATCGGCGCCGTGAGCGCGTCCGAGCCGATGTACGAGGTGCTCATCGCGCCTATCGTATCATCCGAGGCGACGTGCCGGAGGACGCACAGGAAATCTTTACCGCCTCATCGCGAAAGGAGCGCTCATGCACGCCCTGCTCTTCAGCGCGCTCCTCGCGGTCGTTTCCGCCCCGCATGCCATGGTCGTGACCGAACAACATCTCGCTTCGCAAGCCGGACTCGCCGTGCTCGAACGCGGCGGCAACGCCGTCGACGCCGCGGTCGCGGTCGGCTACGCGCTCGCCGTCGTGGATCCGTGCTGCGGTAATCTCGGCGGCGGCGGCTTCATGCTCATTCGGATGCACGACGGTCGCGAGCGATTCATCGATTTCCGGGAGAAGGCGCCGCTGCGCGCGACCCGCGACATGTATTTGGACGCGCACGGCAACGTGGTGCCGGAGCGTTCGCGCAAGGGATGGCTCGCGATCGGCGTTCCCGGGACCGTGATGGGACTCGATCGGGCGCTCGCGCAATTCGGCACGCGCTCGCGCGCAGCGGTCATGGCGGCGGCGATTCGATTGGCGCGCGACGGCTACGTGCTGCAGCCGGGCGACATGGTTCCGTTTCGCGGTTCGGCCGGCGAAGGCTATAGCGGCTGGAGCGCCGGCGGCGCGAAGCCGCACCCCGGCGAGCGGGTCGTGCAGCCCGATCTCGCCCGCACGTTGGAGCTGATCGCGGCGGACGGCGATGAGGCGTTCTATCGCGGGCCGATCGCGCGTGCGATCGTTGCCGCCGGCAATCGCCACGGTGGAATTCTCTCGATGCGCGATTTCGCCGACTACACGGTCGATGAATCGGCCCCGATCCACTGCGCGTATCACGACCTCGAGATCATCTCGGCTCCGCCGCCCAGCTCCGGCGGCGTTACGCTCTGCGAGATCTTGAACGTCATCGCGCCCTACCCATTTGCGCAGTGGGGTTGGCATAGCGTGCGTGAGACGCACTACCTGATCGAAGCCGAACGGCGCGCATACGCCGACCGCAACGCATATCTCGGCGATCCCACCTTCGTGCATGATCCGGTGGCGCAATTGCTCGATCCCGCGTATGCGGCGCATTTGCGCGCGCAGATCGACCCGGTTCGCGCGACGCCGTCGAGCCGGGTGCATCCCGGGCTGAAGATCAGCGTGCACGAAAACGGAGAAACCACGCACTACTCGATCGTCGATCGCTGGGGTAACGCGGTCGCGGTGACCTATACGCTCAACGACTGGTTCGGCTCGGGCGTCATGGCGGCAGGCACGGGCTTTCTTCTCAACGACGAAATGGACGATTTTACGTCGAAACCCGGCGTGCCGAACATGTACGGGCTCGTCCAAGGCGAGACGAACGACATCCAGCCCGGAAAACGCCCGCTCTCGTCGATGACGCCGACCATTGTCTTGCGCGGCGGCCGGCTGGCGATGGTGACCGGCAGCCCCGGCGGTTCGCGCATCATCACGATCGTGCTCGAAACGCTGCTCAACGTCTTCGATTTCGGCATGAACGCGCAAGCCGCGGTCGACGCACCGCGTGTCCACATGCAGTGGCTGCCCGATCGCATCGACTACGAGCCCGGCGCGCTAACCGCTGCGACGATGCGCGCGCTGCGCACCGAGGGCTACCGGTTCAAGGAGATCCCGTTCTGGGGTTCGGCGCAGGCGATCGTCGCCGATCCGCGCACCGGCATGCTGTACGGCGGCACCGATCGGCGTCATCCCGCCGGCGCCGCGCTGGGCTATTAGTGCGTAGTCCGTTCGGCAGGGGTTCGGTAAAGATTCAGTAAATCGCGCAGACCAGAGGGATGCGGTTGAGCGGTTGTAACCGCAGTCCTGCCGCTATTCCGTTGTGGCGAAGGGAGAGGCTCCGGGCTTGATGCCGTCAGAGCTCCAAGCAGTGGATGCAACCGCACTCGCGCGTGTGACGCAGGAACGTGATGAACTGCGCGAAGCGCTGCGTCACGCGCAGGGCGTCACCAGCTTTGCGTATTACACGGTCGACTTGGCGACCGATTTGGTCACCGTTTCCGAGCCCTTCGCGCAGATCTGGGGCCTTCCGGCGGGCACGACGCACGTACACTACGACGATCTTTTGCAGCGCGTACACCCGGAGGATCGCGACGCATTCGATACGCTGCGCAAGCACGCGATCGAATCGGGTCCCTCGCTCGCGCTGCAATGCCGCATCGTGCGCACCAACGGCGAGGTCCGGTTCATCCGAACCTTCGGAACGATCTTCAGCAACGCGATCGGCGTTGCGGAACGCAGCGTCGGAAGCGTCTTCGATTGCACCGATCAGATCCAAGCGCAGAATGCGGTGCTCTTTCTTTCCACTCACGATCCGCTCACCGGTCTGTTGAACCGGCATCAGCTGCTCGAGGTGCTCGATCACTATGCGGATCAAGTCGGCACGCGCGGCGCGCTCGTGCTCTTCGACATCGACCGGTTCGCGCAAATCAACGAGATCGCCGGGCACGCGGTCGGCGATCAGCTTTTGCGCGCGATCGCCGAGCGCGTACGCTTCTTGGAGGCCGACGGGCACTACGTGGCGCGTCTGGGCTCAGACGAATTCGCGTGCTTGCTGATCGATCCGAAGGATCGCAGCCTCGTCGACGACGGAATCGAACGCCTGCGTGGTTCGCTCGACGCGCCGTTCGAAGCTGGGCACGCAGAATTCGTGCTGCGCGCGACGATGGGTTTGGCCGAGCATCCGCACGACGGAACCGGCGAAGGCTTGCTGCAAAACGCCGTCATGGCGCTGCATGCGGCCAAGACCGCCGCGCGCGGCGGCTTGGTGCGCTACGGCCCCGCGCTCGAACGAAAGATGAGCGTGCGCAGCCGGCTCGAGCGCGACCTTCCGGCGGCAATCGAGCGCAGCGAGTTCGCGATGTACTACCAACCGCTGATCGACGCATCGGACGAGCGCGTCATCGCGGCGGAGGCGCTCTTGCGCTGGCAGCATCCCGAACTGGGTCTGCTCACGCCCGACGTCTTTCTCACGATCGCCGAAGAGAGCGACGCCGTCGTCGAGATCGGAAAGTGGGCGATCGATCGCGCCTGCCGCGATGCGATGCTGATTCGCGACTCGCTCGGGCGCGACGTGCGGTTGAACGTGAACGTCTCGCCGCGTCACGTGCAATCCGCGCGCCTGGTCGGCCACGTTTCCAGCGCGTTGGCCGATTCGGGCTGGAAAGCGGCCGCGCTGCAACTCGAAGTGACCGAGCAGCTGTTGATCGAGGACATCCCGAGCGCGGTCGCGACGCTCGAGCAGTTGCGGTCGCGCGGCATCTCGATCGCGATCGACGACTTCGGCACCGGATACAACACGCTCTCGTATCTGAAATCGTACCCGGTGAGCTGTATCAAGATCGATCGCGCGTTCGTCAAAGATGCGGAGAACGACCGATACAGCCGCGCGATTTGCCGTTCGGTGGCGGCACTGGCCGATTCGCTGCACATGCAGGTGATCGGCGAGGGGGTCGAGACTCGCGGCCAAGCCGATTTCCTGCGTAAGATCGGCTGCCACGAGCTGCAGGGCTTTCACTTCGGTCAGCCGGTCACGGCATGGGACTTTATGACCACCTACGGTACGGAGGGCGTTTGGTTGACGTAGCGCCTACATGATGATTGGGATGGAGGCCGAAATAGGCGGAGGCCGGTGTTAGACGATATCTTTGGACTCGTTCAGTCCTTCGTGGACGGAGGCGAACCCGCACCGTCGGATATCGTGTCGCGCCCTGTGGAGCGCCTCGAGCGCATGCGCTCCTTCCTGCGCCGGCTCGACACCGAGCTTCCCCAGGTCATCGTGGAGGCGCTCGAAGAGGCTGCTCGCGTGACCCACGCCGACGTTGCGGCGATCTTCGAAGTCCAGGGTGAGTTCCTCCAGTGCGCGTTCTCCACCGATCCTTCGCTGTTGGAATCGCGGGTGCAAATCAACGGCGAGAGCGAGGTGCGCGAGCACGGCACGTCGGCGCTGCGCGCCGCCGCCGGCTTGGCCGACGCGCTCTGCGCGATGCTTTACGCGGGCGAACGCGAGTGGGTGTTGATGCTCGGCGAGCGCACGTCGCGGCTTGACCGTTCGGTATTCGAGACCGACGCGGAGACGCTGCTCGACGTTTTCACGCAACTCTTGCGGCAGCGCGCGCAGGCGCTGGAAGCGCGCTCGCTCTTCGACCACGTGACCGGTTTGCCCGATCGCTGGGCGACGATGAATCGTTTGAAAGAAACGATTCTGGCCTCCAAGCGCAACGGCACGCACGCGGCGCTGCTCTTCATCGACCTCAACGGATTCAAAGGCGTCAACGACTCGTTCGGTCACGCGCACGGGGACATGGTCTTGCGTACCATCGCTTCGACGCTGCGCGAGGCGTTGCGCGCCAACGAATTTGTCGGGCGAATCGGCGGCGATGAATTCGCGGTACTTCTGCCGATGGTACGCAGCTATGAGGAGGCGACGTCCGCGGCCAAACGTTTGGCCGACGGCGTGCGCGATTTGGGGATCGTGCATGGTGCGGGCGCCGTGTCGCTCAGCGTCGGTGTTGCGTTCTATCCCGAGCATGCGGCCGACGTCGAGGAATGGCTGCATCACGCGGATCTCGCAATGTATCAAGCCAAGCGGCAGCACGAGTCGCATTTCGTTTTCCGCCCCGGCGAAGGGCCCGAGGATTGGTCGCCGCTGGCGGTGGAGATCGAAGAATCCTACTCACGCGAGTTTCTGCTCTGCTTTCAGCCGATCTTCGAGGTTGAATCGGGCACGGTCGTCGCCGCCGAGGCGCTGCTGCGGTCGTTGCATCCGCAGGAGGGCGTGCAGTCGGCATTCATGACGATGGCGGCCGCGCGCGCGCGCCGCTCGATCGAGCATCTCGACGCCTGGGTAACGCGCCGCGCGCTCGCGTGCGCAAACGAATGGCGTGCGCAAGGCGTGCAGCGCATTCATGTCAACATCGGCTGCGTGAACGACGAGATCTTCGGCAACGTGCTGCGGGCGGTCGACGCGAGCGGTTGCGACACCTCGATGCTCGCGCTCGAGTTGGATTGGGGGCGTTTCAACGCCGATATCGACGCCTACCGCGGGTTTGCCGAGGCGGCCGAGCGCTGCGGTCTGTACGTCGGTTTGGACGGGTTCGGCGAAACCGCGCTCGACCTGCCGCTGCTCGAAGGGCTGCCGGTGCGTTTCGTCAAGCCCTCACACGCGCTGCTCCCGTCGGGCGGCGCGAAGGGAAAAGGCATGGACGCGATCGTTGCCTTTGCGCGCGTCTTCGGCTGGGACGTGATCGCGACGCGCGTCGCATCGGCCGATGACCGCGCGGCCTGCCGTTCAGCCGGCGTGAAGTACATGCAGGGTTTTGCGGTTGCGCAGCCGATGACCGCGATCGACTTCAACCAATGGATCGAAACCAGCCCGCGCATCGCTCTCGTGACCTGATCTCGGCCTGTGCGCTCACGGCGTGCATCGACGGCGCCTGCCGATGGTGCGGTGCGCAGCTGCCGCAACGGCGTCGCACGTGGTGCAGCGACCGCTGCGCCGATGCGTTTTGGAAGAACCATTGGTGGTCGCTGGCGCGCGTCGCGGCCAAACGGCGTGACCGCTACCGGTGCAAACGCTGCGGCCACAAACCGATCGCCCGCAGTCATCCGCACTATCGCAAGCGGCGTAAGACCGACCGGCTCGAGGTAAATCACATCGCTCAGGCGCGCGGCGCACATCGTTCGCTCAGCTGCCTGCACCATTTGACCAACCTCGAGACGCTGTGTCTGCAGTGCCACAAAACCGAAACGGCTCGCCAGCGGGTGTAGGTTTGCCGCGGGCACTGCTGGTATAACGGCCGGTATGTCAACCCTCACGCCCGAGCGCCGCAAGGAGCTCGAACTGCGGGCGAACGACGTCCGCGAAGGCATCATCCGCTCGCTCCTCGCCGCCGGCTCAGGCCACAGCGCCGGCTCGCTCGACATGGCCGACGTCTTCACGGCCCTTTACGGCTTCATCATGCGCCACGATCCGAACCGCCCCGACTGGCCCGATCGCGACCGCCTGTTGCTCTCGTGCGGGCACATCGCGCCCGTTCGCTATTCGGCGATGGCGAACTTCGGCTACCTGCCGGTCGAGGAGTTGCTGACGTTGCGCAAGTTCGGATCGCGCTTACAAGGACACCCGGAGCGGGTGAAACTGCCGGCGCTGGAGACGACCTCGGGGCCCCTCGGCGAAGGGCTCGCGCAGGGCACGGGCATGGCGCTCGGCGCCAAGCTCGACCACAAAGATTGGCGCGTTTACGTCGTCACCTCCGATGGGGAACATCAGTGCGGTCTGCATTGGGAAGCCGTGATGACCGCCGCCAAATTCAAGCTCGACAATCTCACCGCCGTCGTCGATCGCAACTTCATTCAAATCGACGGCAGCACCGAAGAGGTGATGCCGCTGGAACCGCTTGCGGATAAGTACCGCGCTTTCAACTGGGAAGTGTTCTCGTGTAACGGCAACGACATCGGCGAGTTCATCGACGTTGTGGAACGCGCGAAGCGCGTCGCCGGTAAACCGCAGGTGATCATCGCGAACACCGTTCCCGGCAAAGGCGTGAGCTACATGGAAGGCGACTACACGTGGCACGGCAAGCCGCCGAACAAGGACCAAGCCGGCGAGGCGCTGCGGGAACTCGAGGCAACGCGTGAGAGGATCCTCGCCGATGTCTAGCGTCGAAACGTTGGATGACGCGGCGCGAGCGATGGCGCTGGTCGATTATCGCGATGCGGGCGAACTCAAGTCGGTTCCAACGCGCAACGGCTTCGGGGAGGGTTTGATCGAAGCGGGAACGCGCAACGTCAACGTGCTGGGAATCTGCGCCGACCTCGCCGAGTCGACGCGCATGGAGGGCTTCAAGAAGGCCCATCCGGCGCAATATCTCGAGATCGGCGTCGCCGAGCAGATGCTCGTTGCGATGGCGGGCGGGCTTGCCGCGGTGGGCAAGATTCCATGGATCGCGTCGTACGCAATGTTCAATCCGGGGCGCTCCTGGGAGCAAGTGCGCACCATCATGGCGCTCAACGAGGCAAACGTAAAAATCGCGGGCGCTCACGCCGGCGTCTCCGTCGGTCCCGACGGCGCTACACACCAGGCGATCGAGGACATCGCGATTATGCGCGTGATCCCGCATATGACGGTCGTCGTTCCGTGCGATTCGGTGCAAACGAAAAAGGCGACGATCGCGCTCTCCGAACGTTTCGGCCCGACGTACCTGCGGTTCGGGCGCGATAAGTCGCCGGTCGTCACGACCGAAGCAACGCCGTTCGAAATCGGGAAAGCGCAGAAGTTTCGCACCGGCGATGACGTGGCGATCGTGGCATGCGGCATCCTCGTCTACAATGCGCTCGTCGCGGCAGAGGAATTGGCAAGCGAGGACGGCATCGAAGCGAGCGTCATCAACAATCACACGGTCAAGCCGATGGACGAGCGGGCGATCGTCGACGCGGCGCGCACGTGCGGCGCCGTCGTAACCGTCGAGGAGCACCAAGTGCACGGCGGGATGGGTTCAGCCGTCGCCGAGACCCTGGCCGCGCACTACCCGGTGCCGATCGAATTCATCGGCGTTGCGGATCGCTTCGGGCAGTCGGGCGAGCCGGCCGAGTTGATCGAAGCATATGGTATGGGCAGCAGTGCGATCAAGGATGCCGTCCGGCGCGCCTACGCGCGCAAGCAAGTCTAGGGAAGCTCTTCAGAGCTTCCCTAGACTTTTCTTCGAGTTAGCACGTTTGCGCCCGCCTGCTGCTGGGTAAAGCCCACGAAAGTATGGCCTTCGAAGCAGCGGGCGAGTTCGACGCGGCGACGCTGCGAACGTTCGCTCAGAGGCTCGAACGCGTTACGCTCGTTTTAGACTCGAGCGCCGAATGCGTGCAGATCAACGCAGCCTGGACCGCCTTCGCCGGACTCGAAGCCGACCGTTCGCTCGGGAACGGTTGGCAATTGGCCATTCACCCCAGCGACCTTCCCGGCGCACTGACGGCAATCGAAGCCGGCATGCGCGCGGAGCAGCCGTTCGAGCTGCGCTATCGTTTGCGATCGGCGCACGGCGACTACGCGACCTTTGCCGCGGCTTGCCTTCCGGTACGAGAAAGCTCCGGCGCGCTGCGCGAATGGCTCGTCATCTCCGACCGCGCGGACCTGGAACATGCCGGGGACGATCGTTTTTGGAAACTCGCGGACGCGCTGCCGGTGCTGGTATGGGCGACCGATCGCGACGATCGCCTCACCTTCGTCAATCGCGCCTGGCTGGAATACACCGGACTCGGCGCCGGGTCCACGATCGACGAGCGCAACGCGCTCGTGCATCCGCTCGATCTTCCTTTCTTGATGCGGGCCCTACGCGGGGGCGCCCGGGCGGTGGACTTCCGGCTGCGCCGGCGCGCCGACGGAATGTACCGTTGGCACTATCTGCGCTGGGAGCATCTGAACGCTCCGCCCTTCCCATTTTATCGCATCGGCACCGCGATGGACGTGCACGATCAACGCACGGCGACCGAGCTGCGCGACCGTCAATTGCGCGCGATCGCCGAAGCGCTTCCCGACATCGTGTGGTCGACGGACGCGCGCGGCGTCCAGGACTATACCAACGGCGCGCTCCAGCGGTTCACGGGTCTGTCCGAAGACGAATGCGTCGGAGACGTCTGGCAGCGCTTCACCCATCCGCTCGACTGGCTGGTGACACGCGAGCGTTGGAACGAGGCTTTGATAACCGGTAATCCGTACGAGATTCAGCACCGGCTGATGCGCCGCGACGGAAGTTCACGTTGGTTTCTCTCGCGCGCACGCCCGATGCGCAACGAACTGGGTGAGATCGTGCGCTGGTTCGGAACGAGTACCGATATCCACGACCAGAAGCGCCTGGCGCAGGAGCAAACGTATCTCGCCGAACTGGGACGGATCGTCAACAGTTCGCTCGAACTCGATCGCACGCTGCGCCACATCTGTGAAGCCGCCGTTCCGCTGTTGGCCGATTCCTGTCAAATCGATCTGTTGACCAACGGGGTGCTGCGCCGCGCCGCCGCGGCGCACAACGGGCCGCAGCGCGAGGTGTCGGCGGCGCGGATTCGTGAAAACGTGTTCGGCGGCGAGCGCGCTTCGGTCTTCACCGAACGCATCGATGATTCGTCGTTCCAAACGATCGTCGTTCCGATGCGCGTGCGCGGAAAACCGATCGGCGCGATTTCATTCATTCGGCCGCACGATTCCGGTGAAGACGGTATCGCCAACGTCGGCTTCTTGGAAGAAGTCGCGCGGCGCTGCGCGCTGGCGATTCAGAACGCGCAGCTCTACCAGCGCGAGCACCGAGTCGCGGACGCGCTACAAACCGCCTCGTTGCCGAAGCGCCTTCCGGAAGTCGACGGCATCGAAATGGACGCGATTTACGTGCCGGGGCGGAGCGAAGCGCAGATCGGCGGCGATTGGTACGACGCCTTTGTGCTTCCCGACGGGCGGATCGTCGTTTCGATCGGCGACGTGGCCGGAAGCGGACTCGACGCCGCCGTCACGATGAGCAACATGCGTCAGGTCATTCGCGGCATCGCGCAGGTGCATGCCGAGCCGGTACTGATGCTGAATTCGGCCGACCGCGCGCTGCGGATGGACGATCCGGATCGTTTCGTGACGGCGTTCGTCGGTGTCATCGACCCGATCGCGAGCACGATGACCTATGCAAGCGCCGGTCACCTTCCACCGTATATTCGCCGCCGCGACGGCACGCTCGACGAGCTGGTATTCGTGGATTTGCCGCTCGGCCTGCGCGAACGGTTTTCGATCGAAACGTGCAGCGTGAGTGTGGGCGACGGCGACTTGCTCGTGTTTTACACGGACGGGCTGGTGGAATCGTCGCACAACCTCGAGGAAGGCGTGCGAATACTACGCGCTGCCTTGAGCGACCCGCAGATCGATCGGGCTGCGCATCCCGCCGCCTTCATTCGGGATAGCGTACTGCTCGACGGCGCGCGCGACGACGTCGCGATCCTGACGCTGCGAGTACACGGTGATGCGCGCCTGGGCAACTTGCGGCGCTGGAGCTTTGCGGCGCTCGAGCCCGTCGGGCTCGCGCGCATCCGCCACGAGCTTCGCGCCGCGCTGATTGAATACGGCGTTTCCGAACTACACTTGGAAACCGCCGAGGTCGTGCTGGGCGAGTTGACCGGAAACGTCGTTCGTCATGCGCCCGGTGCGGTGGAAATCGTGCTCGATCACACCGCGGGCAAGCTCGTGCTGCACGTAATCGACGAGGGACCCGGCTTCGAGCGCGCGCCGATGCTGCCGGTGGACGTCATGAGCGAATCGGGACGGGGACTGTTCATCGTCTCCCGTCTGACGGGCGAATTCAGCATAACGAAACGGCACCCGCGTGGCTCTCACGCGCGTGCCGTTCTTCCGAAATAGCCGGCGCTACAGGAGCACCGTACGAAATGTCGCCGATAGTCGTCGCTCGCGATGACGCCGGCGGCCCATGATTCTATCCGATGTCCGTGGAGCAATAGCATGTGACCATTCGTGACGTGCCGGGCCGGAGATTACGAGAAGACTATTCGCCGGGAGGTCCACGTCAATTGGTCTTGGGTGCGATTTCGATCGAAGCGACATAGTGCAAGGAGCTAGCAGCGAGAGCGAGGCTACTACGTCGCCAAAGCACGCTACGGCATCAACATGCGGCGCTATACCTTGACCGGGTGTATACTCATTTACAATGACCTGGTCCGGTATGCGATCGAACAGGCCTTCAGCGACGAGCTGCTTGCCCAAAGAGTATGCCCAGTCGGGAATGTCGCCCAGCCGCATTCCGGGGCCAATTCTGCGTGCGCGGTAGTCGTAGAGGTACCCGAAATGTTGAACACGACGCTTGAGGTCGTTACGCCACTTCGCGTCATCCTCGCTGTCCACGTGCTCAACAATGTACTCGGCGAAGTCGCTATCGACATAGTCGTGGAGCACCATTAGACCCGGCACGTCGTAGCAGACGGGAGTATATCCCAGCGCGCTTTTTTCGCTGAACAATGGGAGCACTTCGTCCTTACCAGAGTTGTTGTATTGCGTATGCGACATTCTTCTTGACTTGCTGTTCCACCGGGAAGAAATCGCCAACCACCCTAGGCGAACGCCTGTTCGATGCTATGCCCTCAGAATAGTTCCGATATTGCGCAATGTCAAGAGTTATTCCCACGGCAGCATTCCTCAAGAATCGCCCGAGTCGCATGTAGTTCGTTGGCTGTCCACGATTGACGTCGGATACGATCAGGTGGCCTCGTGGAATCCCAAGGGCCTTGATCCCGCAGATAACATCTGCGAAGTCTCGCACATCCGTATCTGCAAGGTGCGTTTGATTGAGAACGTAGCTGCAGTAGAAAAGCGCGGCCGTCTTCCCGGCGGCGAGCGCCACCGGTACGTCGCGCGCCGCTTGAAAAAACACACGCTGGGCTCCGCAATGGAAGAGATCATTATCGGAGAGGAAGTTCGTCGCAACCTCGTGCATCATAGTCGACCGATCGATGCCGAGGTAGGAAAACCGTGCCGGCTGTCCGCCTAGCTCTCGATTTCGCGTCGCCAAGACAAGTGCCGCTGTTCCCGGCCCGCACCCGAAATCAATGACAACCGCGTCGGGATCGGTAAAAATTGGCCCGGCGGCATTCTGCCGCAGGATCGCGAGATTCGCGTCAAAGTGTTGGTGCATGTAGCACATGCAGTAGCACGCCACGACGCGGAAGTCGCCAAAATCGGCCTGGCCATGTTCGCAGATTCGTGACTTTGCCGCGTCGGCCAATTCTCGGTCCGATCGCACGCGCGACCAAATGACGCGCTCAAACGAGGAATCAAAGCCCATACACTGTCCAGAACCCTTCGACATCGAACAGAGGCTCGCTTTTTTGTGCGAGCCGCCGTGCGTCTATCGTAGGACTTTTGGACTAGCGGCGCAGTCCCAGTTCGCCGATGAGCGAGCGATAGCGCTCGAGATCTTTCTTTTGCAGGTAATTCAACAGGCGGCGCCGCTGGCCGACCTGCAGCAAAAGGCCGCGCCGGCTGTGATGGTCCTTCTTGTGCACCTTGAGGTGATCGGTGAGCTGGTTGATCGAGGCGGTCAAGATCGCGATCTGCACTTCGGCCGAGCCGGTATCGTTCGATCCGCGGCCGTACTTGGCGGCGATCTCCGCCTTTTGTTCTTTGGTGAGAGGCACGAACGGTTGCTCCTTGCGGTCAGGATAGTCTCACTCGGGTACAGGGCGCGGATGCGTGCCTGGCGCATCCCGGCTCCATCCCGGCGACCGGCGTAGCATAGCAAAAGAGCCTGGCCACCTGCAAGGGCTAGTCGCGGCTATCGGAGCTCGATAGAGATGTCCCCATTTGGACTCAATAGAGATGTCCCCATCGAGAGGAACCCCTCCCCATGGAGTTGCTATCGATGAGCCACCCGGAACTTGCCCGTTTGGAGGCGTGCCAACGCCTTCAGGCGGGGCTTCTCACTCAGGCTGAGGCCGCTCGTCAGCTTGCCTTGTCCGAACAGCACGTCCGCCGCTTGCTCTCCCTCTACCGCCGCGTTGGTCCCGGGGGGCTTCAGTCACGCCGGCGATCGAGTTGGTTCGCGAAAGGTATCCCGACTTCGGCCTAACCTTGGCTGCCGAAAAGCTGCGTGGGCGCGACCTAGTCGCGGATCGGGGTGGGGCGCCCGTCGCGATCGACCGCGACGAAGACGAAGGAGCCGGTGGCCGAGAGGCGCCGGCGGCCGCTGGCCGGTTCTTCGGCCCAGAGTTCGACCTGCGCGGTGAGCGAGGTCCGCCCGACCTTCACGATGCGCGCCACGACCTCGACGAATTCGCCGACGCGAATCGGCTCTTTGAAGTCGATGCGGTCGATCGAAGCGGTGACCACGGCCTTACGGCAGGCACGCATCGCGACGATCGCGCCGACCTCGTCCATCATTGCGACGGCCTTGCCGCCGAAGAGCGTGCCGAGCACATTAGCATCTTGCGGAAAGACCAGCTCGGTACGTCGCTCGACGATCGATTCGTACGGGTTCATGCGGTGCGATTAGTCCAGCGCCGCGACGAGCGACACCTCCACCAAGTATTCCGGCGCCGCGAGCTTACTTTCGACGGTCGCACGCGCCGGCGGATTGCTCGGGTCGATCCAGGCGTCCCATACGGCGTTCATCGCATCGAACGACGCGATGTCGGCAAGCCAAATGTTGGCGGAGAGAATGCGCGAACGCGTCGTTCCGGCTTCCGCCAGCAACGCATCGAGCTTTGCCAGCACGTTGCGTGTCTGTCCCGCAACGTCGTGAGCTTGCGCATCGACCTGTCCGGCGGTAAAGAGCAAACCGCCATAGAGCACGCCCGCGCTGTAGCGCGGACCGGGTTTGAGTCGCACGATATCTGCCATATTGACATGCTATTAGGTTCATGGCAAATTAGCAATATAGCAATGAAACTAACTGTTGAACAGTTCGAGGCCGCGCTGCGTGCGCTCGCCAGTGACCGGCGCCTGGCCGTCCTGGAGTGGCTCAAAGATCCGCGCGCGCATTTCCGCGAGCAAGTCGACGGCGATTTGGTTGACGACGGCGTGTGCGGTGTCTTCATCGCGGAAAAGCTCGGCGTCAGCCAGCCGACCGCGAGCGAGCATTTGCGCGTGCTGGTTGCCGCAGGGCTGCTGAGCGGGAAGCGGATCAAACAGTGGACGTTCTATAAACGCGATGAGGAGCGGATCGCGCAGCTCAAGCGCTGGTTCGAGCGAGCGATTTGACGATGGAGTTGGATTATCACGATTCGGATGCGATGCACAACCGGCAGCGCGACCGGCGGTTTCACCCTCTAGAAAGGCACAGATTCGATGTCACGCTTTTCGAAAAACGAAATCATCTCGCTGATCGGTGAGGAGCCGAGCTTTGATTTGGGCGGCAGTTACGGCCCGAATCTTCGCCTCGAAGAGTTGCTCGACGAAGACATGGAGGCGCGCATCAAGCAGATTGCGCTCGGGTACGGCACGGCGCAGGGAGACGCGCAGCTGCGCGCCGCGATCGCGGACGTCCAAGGCGTGCCTGCACACGAGGTCGTGATCACCGTCGGCGGCGCGCACGCGCTCTTCTTGCTCGCATTCATCCTGTGCGAACGCGGTGACGAAGCCGTGCTCATCACGCCGGCCTTTCCGCCCGCGCGTGCCACGCTGGATGCCGTCGGCGCAACGGTACGCGCGCTTGCGCTCTTACGGGCGCCGGCGTGCGCGTTTCGAAAGGCGCATGGTTCGATGACGAAGCGCGCATCTTTCGCTTGGGGTTCGGCCATCTTTCACTCGCGTACCTCGACGCCGCGTACGACGCCCTGAGTACCGCCCTCACGCAAACGATCGGCGCCATTGCTTAATCGCGAGCGTATCGCGGCGATGGAGCCGCTCATCCGGCCGTACATCCGGCGCACGCCGGTACTCGATCTCGACGGCACGTTGCTCAAGCTCGAGCTGATGCAGGTCAGCGGTTCGTTCAAAGCGCGCGGCGCGTTTGCGAATCTTCTGACTCGCGCGGTGCCGCCGGCCGGCGTCGTCGCGGCTTCGGGAGGTAACCACGGCGCGGCGGTCGCGCACGCCGCGACGCGCCTGGGCATCGCGTGCCGCATCTTCGTGCCCGAGGTGTCGTCACCGGCGAAGATCGAGCGGATTCGCGCGACCGGCGCCGAGCTCGTGATCGTGCCCGGCGTCTATCCGGACGCGCTCAAGGCCGGCACCGCCGATGCCGCCGAGCGCGGCGCGCTCACCGTGCACGCCTTCGATCAGGCCGAGACCATTCTGGGCGCGGGTTCGCTCGGTAAAGAGCTCGAGGACGCTGACGCGTCGATCGACACGGTCCTGGTTCCGGTCGGCGGCGGAGGATTGATTGCCGGGATCGCAGCGTGGTATGGAGGCCGGATCCGGGTCATCGGCGTCGAACCCGAGGGCGCGCCGACGTTGGATTGGGCGCTGCGCGCAGGGGGTCCGGTCGATGCGCCGACGGGAAGCATCGCCAACGATTCGCTCGCCGGCGGGGCACTGGGGGCGCTGGTCTATCCGATCGCGCAACGTTTCGTCGACCGCGCGGTGCTGGTGAGCGATGACGAGATTCGCGCGGCCCGCGAAACCCTGTGGCAGCGCGCGCGCGTGCTCGCCGAGCCCGGCGGTGCAACCGCCTTTGCGGCGCTGCTTTCAAAGAAGTATGTGCCGCGGGACCGAGAACGAGTTGCCGTGATCGTGAGCGGCGGGAATACGGTGTTGTCGTGGACTTAGGCATTCGTGGGCGCGTTGCGCTCGTCACCGGCGCGAGCGCGGGAATCGGCGAAGCAGTCGCGCTCGCGCTTGCCGCCGAAGGCGTCAGCCTCGCGGTTGCAGCGCGCCGGCGCGAGCGGCTGGAAGCCGTCGCCAAGCGCGCGAAAGAATTGGGCGCGACCGATGCGCGCGCGTTCGAAGTCGATTTGAGCGAGACGAAATCCGTTGCAAAACTGGTCGCCGACGTCAGCAACGCGTTCGGCGGCGTCGAGATCCTCGTACTCAACGGCGGCGGTCCGAAACCGGGCGTGTTCACGAAAATGACGCTCGACGATTGGGATGCCGGCTATCGCAACGTCCTGCGCTGCATGCTCGAGCTCGTTTACGGCGTGTTGCCGGGCATGGCCGCGAGCCGGTGGGGGCGCATCGTTGCGTTCACGTCGTCTTCGGTGAAACAGCCGATCCCGAACCTTACGCTCTCGAACGCGTTTCGCACCGCACTCGTCGCCGCGCTCAAGACGCTCTCGATCGAGGTCGCCAAAGACGGCATCACCGTCAATTCGATCGCAACCGGCCGCGTGCTCACCGATCGCCTGCGTCAACTGTATCCGGACGAAGCTGCGATAGCGGCAGCGGCAAAGGCCGACGTGCCGATCGGCCGCGTCGCGACGCCGGCGGAGTTTGCGCCGATGATCGCCTTCCTGTGCAGCGAGGCCGCGCGGTACGTGAGCGGACAAACGATCGCGATCGACGGCGGTCTGATCAAGTCGCTGTACTGATTTACACGGCTTGATGGAATTCATTCGCGTCGCCGACGTCGCGGCGGTGCCGCCCGGTGCGTCGGCAACCGTTCGCGTCGGACGCTACGAAATCGCCCTGTTCAATGTGAACGGAACGGTCTACGCACTGGAAAACGCATGTCCGCACCAAGGCGGTCCGATCGCCGAGGGCTGGGTCGAGGGCCTCACCGTCACCTGCCCGTGGCATGCCTGGTGTTTCGATCTGCGCACGGGAAACCTGACGCTGGGTGATTTTGCGTTCGTTCCGCGGTTCGACGTGCGTATCGAGCAGGACGGCATCTATCTTTCCTCGGAGCCGATCCCGCGATGATCAATGCAGCGGAACCGGCCTGGGACGGACACGTTGGAACGGCGGGAGGAGCGGCCTTTGGCGCCGGGCTGACTGCGCTCGCCGCCGAGCGTGAGGTCAGTCACGGCCGTTTGGCGGAAGCGATCGGCCTGCCGCTCGACCGTCTTGCCGCCGTCCTTGCCGGGAGCGAACGCATCGGCATCTCGGCACTCGCGCGGTTGGCGCATGCGCTGCGCACGCGACCGATCGAGTTTCTCCAGAAAACAGCGATCCTTTCGCTGGAAGTCTATGCCTTCGGCCTCGACCCGCTCTACTTTTTGCCCGAAGGCCCGGTCCGCTACGACGCTCGCATCTACATGCGCGAGATCAATCCGCGCCATCGCGTTCCCGAGGGCGACATGACCAAACGCAACCCCGCATTGCAAGCGCTCGCCGCCGACGAGGTGCTCGATGCGCTCGGGAAGATCGAAATCGAGCTTGCCTACCTGCTTCGAGCGGCCGTCCAGCAAACGGGTGGGACACTCTAGCGGACAGGGCGAAAGATCGGCCCCACGATGCAAGGTGTTGATGGTAAGCGAATCGCCGCGCTGATCGGTGATGGATTCGAAGAGGCGGATTTGTTCGAGCCGCGGCGCGCGCTCGAGGAGGCCGGGGCGGTCGTTACGATCGTGGGCCTGGACGAGCGGGCGCGCGCGCGCATCCGCGGAAAGCGCGGGTTGGACGACGGGCAGAGCTTGCGGGCCGAAGAGCTGGTCGCCGATT
Organism: Candidatus Baltobacteraceae bacterium; assembly: GCA_035502855.1. NCBI lineage: Bacteria > Bacillati > Vulcanimicrobiota > Vulcanimicrobiia > Vulcanimicrobiales > Vulcanimicrobiaceae > Vulcanimicrobiaceae bacterium. Next base: position 106,259 of record DATJTX010000039.1, on the reverse strand, counting down.
GCACGGCCGAGGATTTCGACGCGCTCTTGATCCCGGGCGGCACCTCGCCGGACCGGATTCGCATGAACAAGGAAGTGCAGCGGCTGGTCCGTGAGTTCGATTCGGCCAAGAAGCCGATCTTCTCGGTCGGACACGGTGCGCAAGTTCTGATCTCCGCGCAGCTCGTGCGCAGCCGGCAGGTGACCGGCGCGCATTCGATCGCCGATGACATTCGTAACGCCGGCGGGCTCTATCGCGATCAGCCGACGGTCGGCGATTCGAATTGGGTGAGCACGCGGGGCGCGGAGGATCTTCCCCAGTTCAACCGCACGATGCTCGAAAAGCTCGCCGCCTCTGGGGCGGCGCTGTCGGCATAGGGCAAAGCCTCAGCTTTGACCGATGAAGTCTTCGTAACGCGCGAGCGATTCGCCGTATTGCCGCAGGGCGATGAATCCGGCGAGCGCACAAAAGATCAGCTCAGTGGCGACGCCGACGGCGTCGCCGCTTTTCGTTGAGTAGGCGTCCGCATATACGGCGAGCACGTAAGCAATCGCGATCGTCGCCGCCGCGAGCGCGATCGGCGCCAAACGCCGAGCGCCGCTGCGCGTCGTCGCGTTCAGTGCGACCAGCGTGCTCGCGATCACGCAGGCCAGCGCGAGGATGAAGAAGGTTGGCGGCGCGGCGAAGCCGCTCACGTATTGCGCTGCCCAGTAGACGAGCGCGGAAAGCGTGGCCGCCAAGACGGGTGCGAGCGCTTTGGCGCGCGCGAGTTCACGGCCAAAGAGCGGTGCGCTGCGTTCGGTCGTATCGAGATACGTGTGACGGCCGGGACCTTGGGCGAGCGCGAGCGCGATACCGATCGTCGAGCAGAAGAACATCGGTCCGGCCAGCCACACACTGCGCGTCGCAAGGTCGGCGGTGAGCGGGTCGGTGATCGCCGCGATCCCGTGCGGCTGCACGAATCCCACCACCGCCGCGCTCGCACAGGCGAATGCGAGCGAACGCCGTTCGGCGCGCAGCCGCGCGCTCACGATCGCCATCAGCGCGCCGGGACTCATGCGCGGTCCTGCGCTTGCACGATCAGGACCGCGCATCCCGAGGCTGCCTCGAGAATCGCCGGCGTGAATGTAGCTTGCGGCCGATCGAGCACGAGCAATTGCGGCGAGGGCACGAGAGCGCCGACCACCGGATAGGCGAAGGCTTCGTGCAGGCCGTGCAGGCGCTCCAGTAGGAGTTGAGCATGCGCGCGTGCGCGCAGGGGATCGAGGTCCCACAACGCGGCACGATACGCAATGTAACGGTCGGCGTCCATTTGCGAGAGCGGGAGCGGATCGTGCGGCACGAACGCCGCAATGCGCTTGCAGTGCACCGGCTGCACGCGCGGGTCGTATTCGCCGATCGTCACCGACCCGCTCGTCGCGCGCGCGAGTGCCGCCGCCATCATGGCGAGCGCTTCCGCTTCGTGTCCGTTCGCGCAAACGCGCGTCATGCGTTCCCCCGGCGCGAGGTCGAGGCTGGTCGGCGCTACGATCTGCTCGCCGTTCCTCTCGTACGCCGCGTCGCGCATGCGCAGAATGTGCATCGGGGGCGTTTTCGCCGTGCGTGCCGAAGTATCTCCACGAGGCCTATCGATCGATGCTTTCCAACGCTGAAATTGCGAACAAGCTCCTGGAAATCCGTACGCTCATGGAAATGGCGGGCGAGAGCTTCTACAAATATTCCGCGTTCGAGAAGGCGGCGGCCTCGGTCGAGAACGCCCCGCCGCTGCGCGACGTCGCCGCGGCCGGCGAACTTACCAAGATTCCCGGCATCGGAAAGTCGATTGCCCTCGTCATCGCGCAACTGCTCGAACGCGGCGGGGCCGACGTGCTGGACCAGCTCTACGCGATCTTTCCGCCGACGATCATCGAGGTTCTCGGCGTTTCCGGGATCGGCGCGAAGACCGCGGCATCGCTCTGGAACGACTTTCAAATCGGTTCGCTGGCGGATCTGGAAGAGGCGATCGCACGCGAGGCCTTCGCGGGCGTGAAGCGGATGGGTCCGAAGACGATCGAAAACTGGAAGCGAGGCATCCTCGCCTACAAAGGCCGGCAGCGGCGGGCGCCCCTCGCCCGCGCGCTTACGATCGCGAGCGAGGCGATCGATTACCTGCGCGCCGGCCCACCGCACCATCGTCTCGCCTACGCCGGCAGCGCGCGTCGGCAAGAGGTTACCGTCGGTGATATCGATCTGGTCTGCACCGCCGCCGACGCGGGTGCGATCACCGCTTACTTCGCCAAGTGGGAGCGCGCGCGGGCGGTGCTCGCCGAAGGCCCGACCAAAACGAGTATCTGGCTCGACGACGGGTTTCAAATCGATCTGCGCGTGTTGCCGGATCATCTTTACGGCAATCTTTTGCAGCATTTCACCGGCTCGCGCGAACATAACATCAAGTTGCGCGAGTACGCTGTCCGCCAATCGTTGCGCGTCAGCGAAAACGGTATCCTGAATCTCGAAACCGGCGACGCGATCGCCTGCGCCGATGAAGAGGACGTCTACGCTGCGCTCGGCATGGCCTACATTCCGCCGGAACTGCGCAGCGGACTCGATGAAATCGAGCGCGCACTGGACGGCACGCTCCCGAGGCTTCTCGACGTGGGTGATGTGCGCGGCGACTTCCACATGCATTGCACGTGGAGCGACGGCCGCAATTCGCTCGAAGCGATGATCGCCGCCGCCAAGGCGCGCGGCTACGAGTACCACGCCATCAGCGATCACTCGTGGGGGCGCGGCGCGCGTTACGGTCTCGATCCCGGGAAACTGCGCGAGCAGCGCGCGCTTGCGGAGGAAATCGGCGCTCGTCACGGGATCCGCACGCTCTGCGCAAGCGAAGTCGACATTCTTCCCGATGGTTCGCTCGATTTCGATGACGAGGTCTTGCAGCAGCTCGACGTCGTGATCGCGAGCGTGCACTCCGCGTTCAACATCGGGCGCGAGGCCATGACCGCGCGGATCATCCGCGCGTGTGAAAATCCCTACGTGACGATCATCGGACATCCCACCGGGCGGATGCTCGGAAGCTTCCCGGGGTACGAATTCGATCACGATGCCGTCTTCGCGGCTGCGGCTCGCACCGGCACCGCGCTCGAGATCGACGGTCAGGCGCTGCGTCTCGATCTGCCCGCGCCGCTGGCTCGCCGCGCCAAGGAGTTCGGCGTGACATTCAGCGTCGATTCCGACGCTCACGGCATCGAGGATCTGCCGGCGATCGAACTCGGCGTGGGGCAGGCGCGGCGTGCCGGGCTCACCAAGGAGGACGTGTTGAACGCGCGTTCGCTCGAAAACGTGCGCGCTTTCGTCGCCCGCAAAAGGAACCGTGCGTGATCGAAACGATGCCGGTGAAGGCGTCCGACGGCGTCGCGTCGGCGGTCCGGTACGAAGGATCGCATGGACCCGCGCTGGTTTTCGTGCACGGCGTCGGCTCGACGGCGGCGATCTGGGACGCGCAGGTGCGCGCCCTCTCCGGTTGCGCGCGCGCGATTGCCGTCGAACTGCGCGGCAACGGCGTGCCCAAGCCGGAACCGTCTCCGAGCGCCATCACGCGCGGCGGCTACGCAGCCGACGTGCTCGCGGCGATGGATTCACGCGGCATCGAACGGGCGACGATCGTCGGCTGCAGTCTCGGCGGGGTGGTCGCCTTCGAACTTTGGGAGATCGCGCGGGAGCGCATCGACGCTCTGGTAATTCTCGGAAGTTTCGCCTGCTATCCAAACGCGCGCATGTATGCCGACGGCATCAAGAGCGCCGTGCGTGCTGCAGGCAGTATGGAGGCGTTTGCGCGCGAGCGCGCGTCGCGCCTGGGCGCGATGCCGCCGGCCCGTTTACGCCAGACGCTCGAACAGATGTCGTGTAAGAGCGTCGAGTCATATCTCGCCGCGACCGAAGCGACCTGGACCGGCGATTACCGCTCGATGCTCGGAACGATCGACGTCAAAGCGCTCGTCTGCATCGGCGAAAACGATACGATTGCTCCCGCGGCGCTCTCGCGCGAGATCGCCGCGGGGATCGCGGGATCGCGGTTCGCCGTGATTCCGGACGCGGGTCACGTCGCCAACGCCGATAATGCGCCGGCCTTCAACACGGTACTGGCGGATTTTCTCGAGCTGGTTCCAAGCCGATGATAGAGCCCGCGCCGATCCCGTCCAACGAAGCGGAACGGCTCGAGGCGCTCGACTCGTATCAGCTGCTCGATGCACGAGAAGCGGCGGCGTACGAGCCGTTCATCAAGCTCGCGCAACAAGTCAGCGGCGCGCCGATAGCCGCAATCTCCTTGGTCGACGAGCACCGGCAATGGTTCAAATCCTACCGCGGGATCGACGTGCGCGAGACGCCACGCGAGGTCGCCTTCTGCTCGTACGTCGTTGCATCGGGTGAGCCGGCGGTCGTGACCGATGCTTCCGCCGACCCGCGCTTTCGCGAGAACCCGCTGGTGAAGGGCGAGCCGCACGTACGCTTCTATGCCGGCGTGCCGCTCACGACGCCGTCCGGCTACACGATCGGGACGCTTTGCGTCATGGACCACGCTGCCCGAACGATTACCCAAGCCAAGCTCAACACGTTACGGCTGCTGGCGGACGCGTTGATGAACCCGCTCGAGGCGCGTAAGCGGTTTCTCTCGCTCATCGACGCCGCCCATGTCGACCTGTTCGTCGTCAACGCGAAGTCGCTGACCATCTTTTTCGCCTCGCGCGGCGCGTGCGAACGCCTCGGCTATTCGATCGCGGAGCTGGTGGGGATGTCGGTCTACGACGTGATTCCGAATTTGACCGGCGCGGACGTGCGCGACATTATCGCGCGCGGGCGCAAGCGCGAGGAAGTCGTACGAGAGGTTGAACTCGTTCGGCGCGATGGTAGGAGCTACCCGGTTGAACTGCGCATCGACGTCAGCGAAGACGCGGGCGAGGAGCGCCTCCACGCGATCGCGCTCGAGGTGACACAGCGCAAAGCGCAGGAGCGAGAGATCGCGCTGTTGCTCGGAGCGATGAACGCCGCGGGCGACGTCATTCTCGTATACACCGTTGCCGAAAACGGTGAGCTCGTTCTCTCGTACGCGAACGACGCGTTCGTCGCCCAGGCCGGGTACACGCCGGAGGAGTCGATCGGTCGCGAACTCGCGTTCTTCCGCAAAGGCATGCCGGACGACGATGGGATGCAGGTGGCGCGCGAGGCAGTCGCGAGCGGGATGCCGGCTCAGGCAGAGATCGCGAGCTATCGGAAAGACGGCTCGACGTATTGGAATCAGGTTTCGCTCCACCCCATCCGCAATGCCGCCGGATCGGTGACTCATTGGATCTCGATCGAGCGCGACATCACCGCCGACGTCGAACGCACGTCGGCGCTCGCCGAGGAGCACGACCGGCTCTTGCTGCTCACCCGCGCCGCGCGCCGGCTCTTCACCACGCTCGATACGACCAGCGTCGTGAGCACGGTTCGCGAGGTCACCTCGCAACTGCTCGGAACCGAGGCGCGCGTGCTTGCCGTGGACGACGATGGCATCTGCGTCGGGGTCGACGAGCTCGGATCGGCAATTTGGGACCGCGGGCGAGCCGATTCATTGGTCGAGCGCGCGGTCAAGGAGCGCGTCCGCGTCGTCGACGATGGCGCAATGCGGACGATCGCCTACAGCGGCCGATTCGGAGAGGCGCGCTACGTGCTCGAGATGCGGCCTCGAGCCGGCCGGACGCTGCGCAATACCGATTTGTTCGTTTTCGATCTGATCGCGGAATATTTTGCGGTGGCTCTTCGCAACGTCTCGCTCTATCACGAGGTCGAGGAGCGGCGCAGCGCGGTTTTGGAACTCAATCAGACCAAGAGCGACTTGATCGCAATGCTGGCGCACGACTTTCGCGGGCCGCTGACTTCGATCGTGGGATTTGCCGATTTGACGAGTGAGGTCGGCGACGTCAACGACGAGCAACGCGATTTTCTCGAAACGATCAAAGGATCGGCGCTGCAGCTCTCGGAGCTGGCGACCGACACGCTCACGCTCTCGCGCCTGGAACGCAACGAGGTGGTGCTGCAGCTCGGCGAGGTCGACCTCGCTGAATTGCTCGACTCGATCGTCACCCAGCAGAAGGACCGCCGCACGGTGGCGTTGCTCATCGAAGGGGACGTCCATATTACCGGCGATCAAGACCGCTTGCGCCAAGTCTTCAGCAATCTGATCGATAACGCCATAAAATATACGCCCGAAGGACCGGATCCCGCGGTCACGGCTACAGGCGGCCGCGAGACGGTGACGATCGTCGTGCGCGATTACGGCATCGGCATTCCGCTGGGCGAGCTTTCGCGGGTCTTCGACCGCTTCACGCGCGCGTCGAACGCTCGCAAGATGCGGATCTCGGGAACCGGGTTCGGCCTGTTCCTGACCAAGCAGCTCGTGCAGCTGCACGGCGGCACCATCGCCGTCGAAAGCGAAGAAGGCAACGGCAGCACCTTCACCGTCGTGTTGCCGCGCAAAGCCGATCGCCGTTTTGCGCCGCGTACGATTTTGCTGCTCGACCCGGAACGCGATCGTTCGTTTCTCGCCTACGGACTTCAAGAGGCGGGCTACCGCGTTCTCGCCGCGTCGAGCATCGAAGAGGTGCTCGCGACTGCCGATGCGCAGCCGTTCGATGCGGTCGTGCTCTCCGCACCCGACACGCTCTCGAACAAGGCCGCTGTGCAATTTCGTGCCTTCAGCCGGGAACGCAACGTCCCGCTGATCGCGATCGGAAGCGGCGTGCCGCCGCGGCTCGGTGCGTCGGTGACGTTGAGCCGTCCGGCCGTGATCGGCGACGTGATCGCCGCGCTCGAGCGGCTGCTCGGTAACGCGCGGGCCCCTAAGCCGTGATGCGCTCCGGCACGCTGTAGACGTTTGCGCGCTCGCCGCGCACGAATCCGGCCAGCGTGATGTTGAAGGCGCGCGCCAAGTCGACGGCGAGACTGCTCGGCGCCGAGACGGCGGCAACGATGGGAATACGCGCCACCGCCGCTTTTTGCAGGATCTCGTAGCTCGCGCGGCCGCTCACGAAAAGGATCTGTCCGGCCGGCGAGCGGCCTTCGAGAAACGCCCAACCGGCGAGTTTGTCGACCGCGTTATGGCGCCCAACGTCCTCGCGAACCGCGAGGACGGCGCCGCGCGAGTCGAAGAGCGCGGCGGCGTGGAGGCCGCCGGTGAGCGAAAAGATGCGTTGCGCCTCGCGCACGCGGTCGGGTAATTCGTAAAGCCGTGCGATCGGCACCCGAACGTCGTCGCGTACCGGCTCGACGCCCAAATCGGCCAGGGCTTCGAGGTTCGCGCGGCCGCAAACGCCGCAGGAACTGTTGATCGTGAAGTGACGTTCGAAACGGGTGAGATCGGGCAGCGAGGGCGAGCGCAGCTCGATGTTGACGATGTTGAAGCGCTGCTCGCTGTCGATCGCCGGGTCGACGCAATAGCTGACGCCGGCGATCGCTTCGCGCGCGCGAACGATGCGCTCGCTGGCAACGAAACCGGCGGCGAGTTCGAAGTCGTTCCCCGGCGTGCGCATCGTGACCGCGAGCGTGTGCGTTCGTGAGCCGGCCACCAGACGCAGTTCGAGCGGTTCCTCGGTGACGACGCGATCGAAGGCGCGTTGAGCGTGCGAGCCCTCGTACCGGGTGACCGCGGTTTCGACGGTGCGCCCGGCGCGCGCGTCGGCGGCCACGCCGTCGTCGATCACGCCGGCTGGACGAACGCCGCGCGGGGATCGCGCGCGGAATCTTTTCCGGCCTCGATCATCGACTCGCGCAAGATGTAGCCGCCGACCAGCGTGAGGACGGACGCGATCGCTCCGCGCACGGCGTCGACCGGCTTGGGCAGCGGCAGCACGGTGCCCAAAATATTGAGCGCCATCGGAGCGAGAATGCCGACGCCGCGCGTGTAGGTGCGCAGGCGTTCGCCGCGTGCGCCCGTGAAGAGCGGTTTTCCGTAATACCCGGCGTGCTTCTCGAAGTGGGTGAGGATCGCGAGTTCGGTGGCGCCTGCGATCATCTCCAGTCGCTCGAGTCTGCGCGTGACGCGATCGTTGCCTTCGAGAATGCTGAGCAGATTCGAAAGCGCGCACGCGGACGTTAAGCCGGAGGCGACAAATGCGGCGGGAATGTGGCGTTTGCCCGAGCTCCAGAGCGGATTGGCCGTCGCGGAGAGCAGCACGCCGGTGTAACTGGCGATGTACCCGCCGAGCAGCGCCTGCAGCGGCGCCAAGAAGCCCGGCGCGAGAAAGCGCATCCAGCGCGGCAGCGCACCGCTCACCGCCAGTTCGCGGATCGTGTTTGCGCCGGCTGCGCCGGAATATAAAACCAATCCCCACACGCCAACCGACATCGGCGACTTGAGCTTTGCGATGCGCAGCATGTGCAGGAAGCGCTCGGGACGGCCCAAGTGCGAGGTGAGAATGGCCGGGTTGGCGGCCGCCAGAATGAATGCGCTCACGCGTGCTGTGCGCTTGAGCATCCGTTCGTTCGGATCGCTCGAGTCGGCGAGGAGCTGGATCAAACCCAGTCCACCCATCAAACCGCCCAGGAAGAGATAGGTGACGACGCTCCATCCCCAATTCGGCCCTTTGAGCAGCGGCCGATCGTAATAGGTGGGCGTTACGTCTTCGCGGCCCGGGGGTTCGAGCAGATCACTCATCAGCACATCACTCATTGCGGAAAATCATCCATCCGGCGAGCGCGAGTCCGAGCACGGTTACGGCGGCGGCGGTGTAGGCGGCCGGCTGACGCGTGGACGGAAGCACGGGTGCCGTGGGGAGATTGTATGTCTCGGGACGGTCGGTGAGCAAGAAGAACGCGTTGAGCGGGCCAACCCCGCCGCCGACGTCATCGGCGCCGTAGAGCTGAGCGGCGACGCCGCGCTCGGTCAAGGTGTCGACGCGTTTGCGGGCGCGCTCGCGCAGTTCGTCCACGTTGCCGAATTGAATCGAGTCGGTCGGGCATGCCTTGGCGCAGGCCGGCACGAAGCCGACCTTCTGCCGATCGTAGCAGAGCGTGCACTTGCCGGCGATCCCGCCGCTGCCCTGGAGTGCGGTCTTATTCTCCTCGCGCCGTGCTTCGACCAATGAGGCGAGGTTGTAGCGCGATCCGTGCGGATCGAACTTCTCGATCAGGTCGACCACGCCGAACGGGCACGAAACCACGCAATATCCGCACCCGTTGCAGATGTCGGGTTGGATGAAGACCGACTCGAACTCGTTGCGGATGATCGCGCCGGTCGGGCACGCTTCCAAACATCCCGCGTTCGTGCAGTGCTTGCACACGTCGCTGCTCATCAGCCAGCGCGAATGTACCCCGGCTTCGTCGGCGGTGTTCTGCTCGATGAAGGCGACGTGCCGCCACGTCGTACCCGAGAGCTCCGACGTGTTGTCGTACGAGTCGCCGGTGAACTCGAACCCGTCGGAGGGTAGCTCGTTCCACTGCTTGCATGCAACCTCGCACGCTTTGCACCCGATGCACAAGGTCGTATCGGTGAAAAACCCCGTTGCTTGCGACATTACTTTTTGCCCTCGTGCAGCCGGCCGCCGCCCTGCCTCGCGCCCATCCATTTGCCTTCCGGCTGACCGAACGGACTGCGCTCATCGGCCGGTATCGGCTCGTCGATCGCATTGCGATGATGTTGTGGGCGGCGGCCGGGGCGGATGTTGCAGGTCAGCGATTTCGATTCATGGATCGAGACGTTGGGATCGAGCGAGATCGGGATCAGCGTCCCAACGGAGTCGCCCTGCGCGAGCGCTACCATGTTGCCGTAGTTGTACGGCACGCCGATCGTGTGCACGCGCCGCCCTTTACCGAGCCGCAGCGGGCGCATGCGTCCGCTCACCAGCGCCCGCACCTCGATCTCTCCCAGTGCCGTCGACAGCGTGACCCAATCGCCGCTCTTGATGCCTTTCTCGACCGCGAGTTCGGGATCGAGTTCGCAGAACGCGGCGGGCTGCAATTCCGCCAGCCACGGCACGTAGCGCGTCATGATTCCCGACATCTCGGTGACGCGATAGCTCGTGAGAATGTACGGGTAGCGTTCGTCGATCGGCTTGTTGTACGGATTGTCGTCACGGCGATAACGCCCGAAGACCGGGCTGCTCTGCTGTTTGTAGAGTTCGTTGTGAACGACGGATTGCTGCGGCTCGTAATGGGCCGGGATCGGCGCGTCTTTGAGCGCGCCCCCGGGAACGAAGAGCTGCGCCTTGCCCTCGAGCATCATGATGAACGGATCGGCGCCGGAATGGAAATCCATCCCGCCCGCATCCGGGTTGGACGGCGTATTCGGCGCTTTGGTCGCGGGGAAATCCGGAACGTCGAGTCCGGTCCACTTCTTGGCGTTCTCGTCCCACCAGACGTACTTCTTGCGCTCGCTCCACGGCTTACCGTCGGGATCGGCCGAAGCGCGATTGTAGAGCGTGCGCCGGTTCGCAGGCCAGGCGAAACCCCAGTTCGGCGCGGTGTACTCACCGCTCGCGTCGCGGCTGCGCGCACGGTTGGTATTCTTGTCGGGACACACGCCGGTGTAGATCCAGCCGCCGGCCGCGGTCGAGCCGTCGTCCTTCAAATCGGTGAAGCTGGCGACTTGCTCGCCGGTCGCGGTGTAGTAGCCGTTGATCTCCTGCATTACTTTGAGCGCCGAGGGTTCGCCGCGTTCGCGTTCGTGCGGATCGTCGTGCTCGTAATCCCACGTCATGTCGAGAATCGGGCGATCCTTCGAATCGGTCGATCCCGCGTAAAGCTCTTTCAACCGCTTGACGAGCCAGGTGAAATAATAGGCGTCGCTCTTTGAATCGCCGGCCGGCTCGACCGCTTTGTCGTGCCCCTGCAACAGGCGGCTGGTCTGCGTCATCGTGCCGTCCTTTTCGAGCACGGTCGCGCCGGGCAAAAAGAAGACCTCCGTCGCGACCTGCGAGGGGTCGGCGCCTTCGCGGCGCCAAAACGAGACGGTCTCGTTATCGTAGCTGTCGATGTTCACGAGCCACTCGAGCGACTCCATCGCCGCCTTCGTCATCTCGGCATTCTGACCGGAGGCGCCCGGATTCTGGCCGATGACGAAGTAGCCTTTGACCGTTCCGTCCTTCATCGCAAAGGTCGTCGGAAGCTGCGAGTGATCGCCGATGAGTTGCGGCAGATACGAAAAGCAATAGTCGTTCTCTTTGGTCGCGGCCTTACCGTAGAACGCCTTGAGCAGCGAGATCACGTACTTGGGCGTGTTCACCCACCAGCCGGTCGGCTTCGTTTGGCTCTTCAAATAATCCGCGAGCGTCTGTTCGTTGCGGTTGGCCGAGGGCATCGCGAGATACCCGGGCAGAAGATCGTAGAGCGTTGCGATGTCGGTCGCACCTTGGATGTCGGCGTGTCCGCGCAGCGCCATGATGCCGCCGCCGGGGCGCCCGATGTTGCCCAGCAGCAATTGCAGGACGGCTGCCGTGCGAATGAACTGCACGCCGTCGCTGTGCTGCGTCCAACCCAGCGCGTAGGCGAATGCGCTGGTGCGCTCGCGTCCGCTGTTCTTGGCGAGAAGTTCGGCGATCTTCAGGAACGTATCGCGCGGCGTACCGCAGACGCGCTCGACCATCTCGGCGGTATAGCGTGAATAGTGCCGGCGCAGGAGATTGAGCACGCAGCGCTCGTGCTGCATGGTCGGGTCGGTTACGATTCGTCCGCGCTCGTCACGTTCGAACGACCACGTGGCGAAGTCGTAGACGAGTCCTTCAGGATCGTAGCCGGAGAAGAGTCCGTCGAGATCCTCGGTATCTTTGAAGTTGTCGTTGACGAGATAGGTCGCGTTGGTGTAGGCGGCCACGTACTCTTTGAAATAGCGCTCGTTGGCCAGAACGTAGTTGATGATGCCGCCGAGGAACGCGATGTCGGTACCGCTGCGCATCGGCGCGTAGATGTCGGCGACGGCCGAGGTGCGCGTGAAGCGTGGATCCACGTGAATGATAGTTGCCCCGCGTTCCTTAGCCTCCATCACAAAGCGAAAACCAACCGGGTGTGCCTCCGCGAAATTCGATCCCTCGATCAGGATGCAGTCCGCGTTAACGAGATCGGGAAGCCAGACCGTCGCGCCGCCGCGACCGAACGAGGTGCCGAGACCCGGCACCGTCGAGGAGTGTCATATTCGGGCTTGGTTTTCGATCGAGACCACACCGAGCGAGTGCATGAGCTTGCCCAGCATGTAATTCTCTTCGATCGCGAAGGTCGCGCCGCCGAGCGAGGCGATGCCCAGCGTGTGGTTCACGCGTTTCCCGTTCCATTCGCGGACGAACGTTTCGTCGCGCGTCTTCTTGACGAGTTGCGCGATCCGTTCGAGCGCCCATTCGAGCGGGCGTTCTTCGTAACGATCGGAATACGGCGCGCGGTACTTCACCGTGGTCCAGCGTTGCTCGTTGACCGTGAGCCCGAAGAGCGCCGAGCCTTTCGGGCACAGGTGACCGGCGCTGATCGGGCTTTCCGGATTGCCTTCGACATCGAGCAATTTGCCGTCGTCGCTCACGTAGGCGAGCGTGCTGCAGCCGACGGCGCAGTAACAGCAGACGCTCGTGACGGCCTTTGCGCCGCTGACGCGGCCCTTCAGCGTCTTCGTGCGTTCGGACGCAACATTGGGCAGCATGCCGACGCGTTCGCGCAGTTCCTCGCCGTCGCGCGGAAGCATCTTCGTCAGATCGACCGTCGTTTTCACGAAACTCCTCCAGCGTCCAAAGCGGGGGCCGTTGCCGGCCCCCGTCCATCGTTGCGGGGATAGTGTACCCGAAAACTACGCCGTCGCTGCCTTGGGTTGCTTCGGCTGTTCCGAGGGTTTCTTCACGAAGAACGGGATGATCGCAGCGATGATCAGCATGCCGGCCACCCACGGCATCGCGCCGGTGAACGAACCGGTGTGATCCTTCACCCACGCCGCGAGGAGCGGGCCGACCAGCCCGGCAAAGGCCCACGCGGTGAGGATGATGCCGTAGATTTGGCCGAGGTTCTTCGTCCCGAAGAAGTCGGCCGTAAAGGACGGCATGACTCCGAACCCGCCGCCGTAGCAGGCAAGTACGATCGCGAAAGCGATGCCGACGACCGTCGCGTCGTGCAAGCCTCCAAGGAAGAAGAAGATCACGACCTGGATCAGATACATGACGGTGTAGGTCATCGGCCGGCCGATGCGGTCGGAGACCGAACCCCAGAAGAACCGCCCGAGGCCGTTGAAGACCGCGAGCAGCCCGTAGAGCGGGCCGACGATCGCCGCCGTCAATCCGGTGAGATCGCTGAAGATCGGCACGGCATTCGAGATGATCAGGATGCCGGCGGTCACGTTGAGGAAGAGGAGCACCCACAAGAGGTAGAGCTGCGGCATTCCCAGCGCCTGCGAGGCGGTGAAGCTTGGCCCGCTTGCAGCTGCCGCGGCGACCGCGCCCGGTACCGAATAGCCTTGCGGCGGGTTGCTCAGCAGCCAGGCGCAGACACCGCCGATGATGATGAACACGACGCCCGACCAGATGAAGACGTTCATCACCGAGTGGACTTGGTCCGAGGTGAGCAAGTACTGCGCGGCGCTGAACGCCGTACCGGCCTTGATGGCGGCCGCACGAGCTGCCGCGTATGCCGCCGATGCCTTCGCGGCGGCGGCGAAGCTGGGAATGCGCGGCACGATTTGATTGTAGACGAAGGCGCCGAGGCCGTAGCCCATTACCACGAGGCCGGTCCCCAAACCGCGGCGGTCGGGGAACCACTTCGCCACCACCGCCACCGGCGTGACGTACGCCATGCCGGCACCGAAGCCCGCGATCAGCCCGTAGGTGAGGTAGAGCCACCACTGGCCCAGGCTCGCGGTGCCGAGGCCCGCGAGCAGCCAGCCGATGCCCCAGAGGATGACGCCCGTGAGCGCGACGCTGCGCGGGCCGACGCGATCTTGCCAGCGGCCGCCGATCACGGTGCCGAACCCGACGCAGAAAATCGCCACCGCGAAGGCCCAAGTTACGACTTCATTCGTCCAGCCGAATGCGGCAAGCAGCGGCCGCGTAAAAATACTCCACGAGTAGACGGTTCCCAAGCACAGCATCACACCGATGCCGGCGATCAAAACGCCCCAGCGATTTCCCGAGGACGCGGAAGTGGAAGCCATACGCGTTTCTCCCTTAAAAAAGCTGTAAAAAAACTGCGTCAACGATGGGTGGCAAACGATGGGTGGCAAACGATGGGTGGCAACGGAAGCTCTTTTGCTACTTTTCCTTATGGGAGAGAAGCCCTGGGTTGCTTGGCTCGCCAACTGGCCGCATTGTGCGCAAGAATGCGATTGAGCGTGCGCGCATCGGCGGCATCGGGCACGGAGAAGTTCATCCGCGCGCTCAGCCCTGCGCCGTACGCGTGCCGCTGGTTGGTGATGGTGTCGTCGATCTTTTCCGCAATCACGTCGTAGGGTCGCAGGTCGGGCTGTAGATCGAACCCGTCGTACATCGGTGGTGCCACCGCATCGTAAATGGTCATCGGCGGTAAGCCCAAGAGCAGTTCGATCGTGCGCAGCACGCTCGAAGTCGAGTAATGTGCGTGATGCACGCCCGGCGCCGCGTAGGGCGAGATCAGGTAGAACGTCGTGCGCTGGTCGTCCACGTGATCGGGCCCGTTTTGTGAATCGTCCTCGATGGCGAAGATCGCGGTGCTCGCCCAGTAGCGTGAATGCGAGACCGCGTCGACGACGCGCCCGAGCGCGTGATCGTTCTGTGCGGCGTAGGACTGCGGCGTCAGTTTTCCGGGCCTTGTTCCATACGTGTGATCGTTGGGCAGCCACATGATCTCGAGCGTCGGAAGATTGCCGCTGCGAACGTAGCCCTCGAATTCGCGCTTCCATGCATCGACGCGAACCTCGTCGCTGATGTCGAGGTTCCAGGTGGGATAGTGGGGGTCGATCCGGCCCTCCAGGCCGCGCATACCGGTCGTATAGTCGCCACCCGGACGAGCCGGATCGTCAACGTACTCGCCGTAATCGCGCAGCGAGATGCCGTGCCGATCCGCATCGTCCCAGAGGTATCCGGTGCCGGGGCCGCTCACCATTCCCGGCTGTTGAAAATCGTAGAGCTCGCGACGGCCGCCGTAATTCGGCGGCCAGAACCGTTCGACGTAATCGTTGGCGAATGCGGCGGTCGACCAATTGTGTCCGGTGGCGCTGACTTGCGCGTCGGTGAAGGTTCGGTCGTAGATGCCGAAGCGCATCGCGAGTGCGTGCTCGTTGGGCGTAATCTTTTGCCCGAACCAGGCGAGTTTGGGATCACCGTCGCCCTGCGGCAGATCCCCGAGCACCTGATCGTAGGTGCGATTTTCTTTGATGATGTAGATGACGTGTTTGATCGGACCGTCGGCCCTCACGACCGTTTGTGCCGGCGTCGGAACGGGAACCGGGATGTCGGCGAGCACGTCCGCCGTGCTCGCTGGTCCGAAGGAATCGCGCGCGATCGCACGCACCGACCCGGTCATGCCCGAACCGACGTATTCGGGATCGTGGCGCCGTTCGGGATTGAAACCCGGATTCGCGTGCGAACCCTCGCCGCGTCCGTTCGAAACATAGACGGTGCTCGCGTCGACGGCGACGCCGGTCGGGTACCAGCCGGCCGGTGCGCGTGCGATGACGCGATCGCCGCGAATCTCGGCGATTGCGTTCTCGGCGCCGAGCGATGCGTAGAGCGTTCCGTTCGCAGCAACCGCCAAGGCGTTGGGCGACGCGCCGTGTCCCTGCGGCAAGCCGACTTCGATGCGGTCGATGACGCGATCGGTCTTCGTGTCGACGACGTCGATCGTGTCGGCGTCGCTGCACGCGACGTAGAGTACGGATCCGTCGTTCGAAAGTGCGAGCGCGGCCGGGTGCAGATCGACCGCGATCGATTCCTCCTTGTCGGAAAGGATGTGCGTTAGCGTCGCCTCGCCGCGGTTGGCGACGTAGAACGAGTCGCCGGCGATAGCGATTGCCGCCGGATGAGCGCCCGTCGGGGTCGCGGTGAGCGAACTTCCCATGCGGACGAACGTGTTACCGAGATCGGAGACGGCGTAGATCGTGCCGTCGGCTGCGCGCGCGACCGCGCTGATGTACTTCCCCGCGTGCTGCGTATCGACGTCGCCGCTTGCGAGGTCGACGGTTTCGACCGAATCGGTCGAAGCCCCGGGAATGATGACGTGCGTTGCATCGCTCCACACCGGCGTGCCGAAGTCGTCTTTGAGCGGGATGACACGAAGGGTCTGCAAATCGCGCGCGTCCAGAATGCGCAACGCCGGCGGATTGACCCCGCTCTCCAGCACCGCGATCTTCGTGCCGTCCGCCGAGAGCGCGAGTCCCTGCGGGAAGGTGCCGGTCGTGCTTACCGGTCCGCTCGGCGGCGTCAGCGACCAATTCGTCGGGAGCCAGATCGCGCGCGTCGCGACCGCGCCGACGAAGACTAGGGCAGAGGTCAAAACCGAGAGGGGAACCACGCGTCGAACCATGATCGCTCCAAACGGGTATAGAAACCCGGTAGAGGTGCGCCGCCGCGCAAACGGCAACCTTCGGTTTTTTAAGGAGTGTTTAACGGCCGTGGATCTCTCGTCGATTACCGTATACGCCGGCGGCTCGTTCCGCCGCTATGACGAAGCCAAGGTTGGATTGCTGACCCATGGCCTGCAGTACGGCACGGGCTGCTTCGAAGGCATTCGCGGCTATTGGAGCGATCGCG
Organism: Candidatus Baltobacteraceae bacterium; assembly: GCA_035502855.1. Classification (NCBI taxonomy): domain Bacteria; kingdom Bacillati; phylum Vulcanimicrobiota; class Vulcanimicrobiia; order Vulcanimicrobiales; family Vulcanimicrobiaceae; species Vulcanimicrobiaceae bacterium. The sequence continues at coordinate 89,577 of DATJTX010000039.1, read as the reverse complement.
ACCGCGAACTGTATCTCGTGCTCCTGCGCGAGCACTACGAACGACTGCAAACCTCCGCAAAAATTTTGCTGATGACGGTGCCCCATTCGATCGACGAGCTGATCGAGATCACCGCTGAGCTGTGCGCGCGCAACCGGTTCGAGACCGATATCTACGTGCGTCCGTGCATCTTCAAGGCTGCCGAAGACATCGGTGTGCGCCTGCACAACGTACCCGATTCGTTCGCAATCATCCCGGTGCCGTTTACGAGTTATCTCGATACGACCAAAGGTCTCAACGTTTGCATCAGCTCGTGGCGCCGCGCCGACGACACGATGGCCCCGCCGCGCGCAAAGATCACGGGCCTCTACGTCAACTCCGCGCTCGCCAAATCGGAAGCGATCACCAACGGGTACGACGAAGCGATTCTCCTCTCACACGACGGACACGTCGCTGAGGGATCGGCCGAAAACGTCTTTCTCGTGCGCGGCGGTAAATTGCTCACGCCGGATCCTTCGCAAAACGTGCTCGAGGGCTGCACGCGCCGCGCGATCATGGACATTGCAAAAACGCTCGGGATCGAAACGATCGAACGATCGATCGATCGCGGCGAACTCTACGCCGCGGACGAACTCTTCTTTACCGGAACCGCCGCCGGCCTCGCGCACATCGCGTCGGTGGACCGGCGGATGGTCGGTGACGGCCGGGTCGGTCCGATCACCCGCATGCTCTCCGAAGTCTATCAACGCGCCGTGCACAACCAAGACCCCGCCTGGAGTCAATGGCTCACCGCGACGTACGCTTCGCGAGAGAAAGCAACGGTATAAGGGCCTTTTCCCGGTTCGAACCGGAACTAGTTTGAATTGGATGACCCGGCGCTGTGTTCCCAGTAGCGCAGGTCCGGCGGTGTAATGCCGTCGGTCGCATCGAACGGACGGATGCCGACCACGTTGCGCCAGGCGGACATGCGCGCTTCCTCTTGGAAGGTCAAAAGCGAGAGGTTGCGGATGAATTCGCGACCCAAATCGAGCGATGGCAAGTGCGTCGTCATCACGGCGATGACATACGGCGCCTCGGCATACACGATGCCGACGTCGTTGAGCGTGTCGAAGAAACTGCCGGTCTTGTGCGCGATCGGAATGCCTTGCGGAAGCGGTTCGGGGAGCAGCGTGTTGATCTGATCGCCCTCGAGAATCGAGATCATCTCGTTCGACGACCAGTCGTCGACGAGTTTGCGCTCGGCCATTAGCGCAAGCAAGTGGACCATGTCCTGCGGCGATGATTCCAGCGCTTGACGCACCGACCAGGTGTCGGTGCGCACGTAACCGCGGAGATGCGTGTGATCGAGGCCGAGGCTGTACATCTCGCGATTGATATTGCGCAGGCCGACCAGACGAATCAACATGTTGGTCGCGGTGTTATCGCTGATGTCGATCATCTTATCGAGCAGGTCTTCGACCGTGTACGTGCTGCCGACCGGGTCGTCGCAGAGTTCGCCCGAGCCGTAATCCTTGTCGCTCTCGAGGAGCGTTACGCGCCGGTCGAGATCGAAGCGGCCTTCTTCGAGCTGACGGAACACCTCGACCATGACCGGAACCTTGATCGTCGATGCCGCCGGCATCACCGCCGCGGCGTTATAGCCGATGTGATAGCCGGTCGAGAGATCCATGACTTCGACGGCGGTCGACGCGGGAAAATTCAACACCATGCGGTGGAGGTCCGCACGCAGCGTTTGCATCGGAGGGGGAACAAGCGCGGCGCGCGCGGAGGGCGGAGCCACCAGGAAGCAGAGAATCCCAGCGACGATGGCAATGCAATAACGTACTGCCCGTGAATCGCCCACGTTGTTCGCAGTATACCATATGGTTCAAGTGGCCCAGCGCAATTTTCCTAGAACGGTACGCCGTCGGCAGCCGGCGCGCGGACGCGCCCGGTGACGCCCGCAAGCGCGACCAGCGCCGCGATGTACGGAAGGGCCTGCATCGCGTTCGCGGGGAGCCACGCGATCTGCCCTTGCAACACGTATTGCAGCGCTTCGAAGAAACCGAAGACCACGCATGCGAGCGTCGCGCCGAGTGGATGCCAGCGGCCGAAGATCACCGCCGCCAGGGCGATGAAGCCGCGGCCGGCCGTCATGCCGTCGGAATAGAGATTCAGTTCACCGATGGAGAGAAACGCGCCGCCGAGGCCGGCCAGCGCGCCGCTGAGGACGACGGCGTAGACGCGCAGAGCGAGCGGATCGAGTCCGGCCGAGACGACCGCGCTGGGATTTTCGCCGGTCGCCCGGATGCGTAGTCCCCACGGCGTGCGGTAGAGCAGCAACTGCAGCAGCACCGCGAGCACGAATGCAAGCACGATCAATATCCAGAAGCGTTCGCCCAGGCTCGGTACCTGCACGCTGGCGCCGGGTTGATTGAAGAGCAGCACCAGACCGTAGGCCGCACCGCCCGCGCAGATCAGGTTGATGCCCATCCCCGCCACGATCTGATCGACCTTGAAGCGCGTCGCGGCGATGGCGAGCACGTATCCGAAGAACGCACCCGCGATGATGCCGGCCAGCAACCCGACGATCGGACTGCGCGTGGCGAACGAGATCGCGACCGCGACGAACGCACCGGCGGCCATCATGCCCTCGAGTCCGATATTGATCACGCCCGAGCGCTCGGAGATCACGCCGCCGAGCGCCGCGTAGATGATCGGCGTCGACTTGATCAGCGTCAGCACGATCAGCGTGACGATCAGGTCGTTCACTTCGAGCCTCCTTCGACGCGCGTGGCCACGTAGCGGCGCGCGGCCAAGACGAAGACGATCAAGCCTTCGATGACGTGGATCGCATCTTTGGGAACTTGTGCGCTCGCTTGCATGGCCAGACCGCCCGATTCCAAAATGCCGAAGCCGAACGCCGCGACGCAAATCCAAAGCGGCTGCAGATCGCCGACCAACGCGACCGCGATCGCGGTGAAGCCATAGCCGGGCGAGAGCTGGGTATTGAAGCGGTGGAGCTCGCCGGTGACGATGGTTGCGCCGCCCAGTCCGGCGACGGCGCCCGACAGCGTCAGCGCGACCCAGGTGATACGTGCGAGGTTGACGCCGTTGCGTCGCGCCGCCTCCGGCGCCTCACCGCTTGCGTCCAGGTCGTAACCGAAGACGGTCCGCGTGAAGACCCATTGCAAGAGTGCGGCGAGCGCGAGGGCGAGCAGCAGCGCGATCGAGAGGCGCGTCCCGGGCAGCAGCGTCGGCAGCCAGTATTTCGGATCGAGCCAGGCGGTCTCGGCGCCGGCCGCGAGCGGACCCTTGAGCGGACCGCTGACCAATTCGAGTGCGAAGGCGGCCGCGACGAAGTTGAGCATCAGCGTCGCGATGATTTCGTTGGCGCCGAAGCGCGCCTTCATCCAACCGGCGATCGCACCCCAAGCGCCGCCACCGATCGCGCCGGCGACGAGCAGCAGCACGATGCCGATTGGACCCGGCATCGAGAAGACCGCGCCGAGCGCTCCGGCGGCGAGCGCGCCGACGAGCAACTGGCCCTCGGCGCCGATGTTGAAGAGTCCGGCGCGAAACGCAAGGCAAATGCCGAGCGCGGGAAACAGCAGGGCGGTCGCCGCGACGAGCGTTTCGCCGATCTCGTTACGCCCGCCGAGCGCGCCGACGATCAGCGCCGAGAATCCCTCGATCGGGCTCGTACCCGCGACGATCATCGCGAGCGACATCAGCACGAGAATCAGAGCGATCGAGCCGAGCCCGCGTTTCATGACGATCCCGCCATCAGCCGCCCAATGGCGGCGCGGTCGAGATGCTCGTGGTCGAAACTGCCGACGATCGCGCCGCGGTACATCACCAGCACGCGGTCGGAAAGCGCGAGGATCTCGTCGAGTTCGAACGAGATCAGCAGCACCGCACTGCCGCGGTTGCGCGCTTCGATCAATCGCGATTGCACGAGCGCCGCGGCGCCGACGTCGACGCCGCGTGTTGGATTGTAAGCAAGCACGAAATCGGGCTCGTCGATCAACGCGCGGCCGACTACGACCTTTTGCTGGTTACCGCCGGAGAGCGTGCGCACTCGAACGTCGATGCTCGCCGTACGAATATCGAAGCGCTCGACGATCGTACGCGCATCGCTGCGCGCGCGCGCGCGATCGAGCGTGAGCCCGCGCCGGGCGGCCGGACGGTGCTGGCGCCCGAGCAAAACGTTCTCGACCAGCGGCCAGTTCATCACCAGCGCCTCGCGTTGGCGGTCCTGGGGAATCACGCCGATCGTTCCGCGCCGTTCGATCGTGCCGTCGTAGGCGATCATTCCGGTAAGGGCGTCGGCGAGCATCGTTTGGCCGTTGCCCTCGACGCCCGCGATGCCGACGATCTCACCGCCGTTTACGTCGAAGGCGAGCGGTCCGAGCCGCACCGCCAGGCACGGTGTGGTGATCGTGGGAACGCGCTGCGCGAGCGCCGGCAATTCGCCGCCGACCATTGCGCGCGCAATCGCGCCGACGTCGGTCTGCGCGGTGTCCATCCGTGCGACCACCCGGCCGTGGCGCATCACGGTGACGCGGGCCGCGTACGCCATCACTTCGGCCAGTTTGTGGGTGACGATCATGATCGCGGTGCCGCGTGCCGCGAGCTGCACGACGGTGGCGAAGAAATTCTCGATCTCGGTCGGTGCGAGCGCCGCGGTCGGCTCGTCGAGCAGAAGCACGGCCGGTTCGCGGTCGAGCTCGCGCAGTAATTCGACGCGCTGCTGCACGCCGACCGGAAGCGTCTCGACGAAGGCGTTCGGATCGATGTCGAGCCCGTTGTCCTGCGCGAGCGCGCGCACGCGCGCACGCGCCGCGGCTTCATCGATGCGCCAGCCGCGATGGGGTTCGCGGCCCAGCAAAACGTTTTGCCATACGCGCAGGCGTCCGATCAACTCGAAATGCTGATGAACGAGCCCAACGGTCCCATCGGCTTGGACGCTGCCTTCATCTGCCGCAAGCTCGCCGAATGCGATCGCGGCGAGCGTGGACTTCCCCGCGCCGTTCTCGCCGACGAGCGCGTGAATCTCACCGGGATAAAGATCGAGATCGACGCCGTCGACCGCGACCACCCCGGGAAAACTCTTGCGTATGCCGCGCAGGGAGAGCGCGGGCTCGCGATGATCCATTTAGAGCGGCACCGGCTTGAACGCAGCCAGCGCCTGGCGCGTATCGGGCGGATTGATTCTCCCGTCGACGATTGCGTCTTCGATCTTTTTCAGTCGTGCGAGATTCGCGGCGCCGATCGCGGCTCTAGTGTAGCGGAAATCGGTCAGCCCAATCGCGCCGTCCTTCAAACCGAAAACGACGTGTCCGGTCATCGGCTTACCGCGCTGGAGTGACCGCGCGACGTCGAACACGGCGACGTCGACGCGCTTGACCATCGAGGTCAGCACTTTACCGGGCACCAAGCCGTCTTGATCGGAATCGACGCCGATCATGTAGTCGCCGGTTCGCTCCTTGACGGCATCGGCCGTGCCGAGGCCTACTTTCCCGGCGGCAGCGTAGATGATGTCGGCTCCGCCGTCATAGAGTACGTCGGAGAGTTCTTGACCTGCGGCCACGTCATCGAAACTTCCGGCGTATTTGACGTCGACTCGAATCGTGGGGTCGACCTCGCGCGCGCCGGCGATGTAGCCGGCTTCGAATTTCCGAATCAACGGGATATCTTCACCACCCAGAAACGCGATGTGATGCGTCTTGCTCACCATCGCCGCGAGCGCGCCGGCCAAGAACGAACCATCTTGCTCGCGAAACGTGATCGAGACGACGTTGGGATCGTCGACGACCGCGTCCACGATGGCATAACGCTGTTTGGGATTCTGCTTGGCGACCTGATCGAGGTCGAGGCTCATCAAGAACCCGATGGCATAGATCATTCCGAAGTGCAGATTCGTGAGCGCGATCAGGTTGGGCTGGTAGTCGGCGGCCGAGCGCGATTGCAACACCTGCACGTAGGCGCCGAGCTTGGAGCGGGCACGCAGTAACCCGCGATACGCCGAATCGTTGAACGAACGGTCGCCAAGTCCGCCGACGTCGGTCACCATGCCGAGCATGAGCTGTCCGGGACGCGGCCCCTGATGCCGTTCGCATGCGGTGAGCGCGAGCGCGCATGCCGCTGCAAGGAGCGCGGCCACCGCTCTGTCCTTCATTATGACTGAACTACGACTCCGGGAGGCGCAAGCCTCCGTACCGAAGCGGCGCATCATGGCGACCGATATCCGCCCCAGCCGCACTGCCCGCGTCGACGTGATCGGCGTTCCGATGGATTTGGGTGCAAGCCGTCGCGGTGTCGATATGGGACCGTCCGCGATTCGCTATGCGAAGTTGAACGAGCGCTTGCGTGAACTGGGCATCGCCGAGGTGATCGATCGCGGCAACCTCACGGTCCCGATTCGCGAGGCTTTAGAGGCCACCGACTCCTCCGCTAAATACCTCGACGTCATTCAACGTGTGTGCGATGAGTTGGCGCAACTCGTCGAAGCGAGCGTCCGTTCCGGCGGCCTGCCGATCGTCCTCGGAGGCGATCATTCGATCGCAATGGGCACGCTCGCGGGCCTCACGCGTGCGCGCTCGGCGCCGCCCGGGTTGGTATGGATCGACGCGCACTCGGACATCAATAATCCGCAGAGCTCACCCAGCGGCAACGTGCACGGCATGCCGCTCTGGTTTGCGCTCGAGAATGGCTATGCATTGCCGGAAACGACGGTGCAGATCGGTTTGCGCGACGTCGATGAGATCGAGCGGCGGTTACTGCGCGAATCCGGCGTGCGCGCCTTTTCGATGACCGACGTCGATAAGTACGGCATGACTACGATCATGAGCCGGACGCTGGAGATCGCGGGCGCAGCCGGGCGCGCCATTCACGTCTCATACGACATGGATGCGATCGATCCAAGCGAGGCGCCTGGGACGGGCACGCCGGTGAAGGGTGGCCTGAGTTTCCGTGAGGCACACCTGGCGATGGAGATGCTGTACGAGTCGGGTCAATTGCGCTCGATCGAGATGGTGGAAATCAATCCGATACTCGATACGCGCAATCAGACCGCGTCGCTTGCGGTAGGCCTGATCTGCTCGGCGCTCGGCAAATCGATTCTGTAGCGGCATCCGCGCCGACGCTGCGCGTGCTCTCGTTCGCGGGTGAGCCGAGCCGTCCGGGCGGAATGCGGCTGGCAGCCGAGATCATCGTCGCGCGATCGCCGCACATCTTTTGCGCGCACGGCATCGATGAAGGCGATGCGCTGGTCCTGGCGACGCGATTCGACTGCGGCTACGCCTATCGCGCGCGCCAGGCGTTATTCTGGGATCGCGCCGTTTTCGGCGTGCGCAGCGTGTTCGACCGTCAGCGCGGACTGCTGCAAGTCTTCGGCGCGGTTTCCGGTACGGAGCTTGCGCTCGTTGCCGCACAATTCTCGTCCGAGCGCTTGGCGTACGTGCGAGAGCTGCGCGCGGCGCGCACCGCGTTGCGGAAAACCGAAGGCGCCGCGCTGCTCTTCGTGAATGGGTTGACGACGCGGCGGCGGATCGGCTTCGCGGACCTCGATTTTGCGAGCGTAGCGAACGAGAGTGGTGCGTCGATCGCCGCCCGCGGCGCGCGCGTGGAGGGCGCGATCGTTAAAGTTTGATCGTCGCTTGCCCGGGACAGGACAGGCCGCCGCCGCAAACCGCCGGGTCCCACGTGGCGGTTGCCAGCATCGAGCGAATTTGGCGCTCGACGTTCGGATCGAGAGGCGGCGCAAAGTCGACTTGCTGGGTGTGCCCGTTGCCGTCGACGGTGACGGTCAACGTCACGTGCACGCCGAGCGCGAGTAACGCCTTACGGACGACCGGATCGAGCACCGGCACCGGTTCCTCGGCGCCGAGCGGCATATACCCGCCGATCGACTGCCGGCTCGGCGCGGTCGTTTGTTCTTCGAGCGGAGTCGTGCTCGGTGCCGGGACGACGACGGTGCCTTGCGATGCAACCGAGCCCCCCGCGCGTGCCGCAGCCGCGATCACCGGCGCCTCCTGGTGGGGCGGCGCGGTGCTTTTGATCGTGTGCCGGCCGACCGTGTGCCGTGCGGTCGCCGGTTTGATCCGCGGTTTGAGCGGTTGCGGCTGAGCGGCGTGGACCGGGGCGGCGGCCGTGCGTACGAGCGCCGGGCGCGGCGTCTGTATGCGCACCGGCGCAATGTGCACGAAGGAAAGCAACTCGACGTTTTCCGTGCCGGCGACGTCGATAAAGCGCGGGAGGAAGGCGACGATGACGAGGTGGATCGCGAGCGATGCGAGCAGCGCCCGGTACAGCCAGCGGTTTCGAGAAAGGGTATGGCCCATGCGTACCTGCGAGGAGATCTCTTCGCTGGTCGAACGGCCCGCACCGCCCGCACGTGACAGGAGGGCGGCCCGGTTCCCTCGCGCAAGCTGGCCCGGATGATCGATACGAACATCGTGCTCTATCAAGCAGAATGGTGCCCCTACTGCGCGCGCGTGCGCGCCAAGATGACCGATCTGCTGCTCGATTACAAAATCGTGAACGTGCCGAGCGAACACGCCAAGCGCACGAACGTCAAAGAAATCTTCGGGGTGACCGGCATTCCTTCGATGGTTGCCGGCGAAGTAAAGATCGCGGACGACGACGACGCGATCATCGACTATCTCGAAAAGACGTATGGCTAGCGGTAACCCCGCGGCCGGACGTTATCCGATCGCAGCCGCCGCACTTGCATTACTGATAGCCGGCGTCTTCATGCCCTCGCCGCTCTACGAGTATTATCGTGCGCATTGGGGCTTGACGCCGGGCGAGATCAGCATCGTGTTCGCCATCTACGCAGGATCGTTGATCCCGACCTTACTGTTCTTCGGCGGCGTTTCGGACGAGCTCGGACGGCGCAAGACGTTGACGATTGCAATCGGCATCGCTGCGCTCGCGGCGCTCACGCTTGCATGTGCGTCAAATCTGTGGGCGCTGCTCGCCGGCCGCGTGTTGCAGGGCGTCGCAATAGGTATTGGGACTCCGACTGCGACGGCCGCGATCCGCGAATGGATCGCGCCGGGAATCGAAAATCGCGTTGGGATCGTCGCAATGGTAGCCATCGCGATCGGCTCCGCCTTTGGTGCGTTGCTCGCGGGGCTGTTGGCCGAGTATGCGCCTCTCCCGACCGTCTCGGCGTTCATCGTGTACATCGTACTTGCGGCGATCATGGTGCTTGTCGTACGGACCGTTCCCTCGTGCCCGCACTGTGTAAGTGCTTGGCACCGGGGTTTGCCGTCAATTCCACCTAGGATACGCCGGCCGTTTTTCGTAGCAGCGGCACAGTCGTTTGTTGGGTGGTCCGTGATTGCGATCTTCGCATCGCTCGTGCCGTCGTTCTTGGAAGCTGCCCTTGGCGTGCACAATCTCATCGTCGGGTCGTTCGTTATCTGCTTCATCCAAGTCGGGGCGCTGCTTGCCGCCTACGTGAGCGGGCACCTGAATAATCGTACTGCAATACTCGCAGCGCTGCTCACGCTTGGTGTTGGGCTATGGACGTTGTTGCTTGCGGTTCCGCACAACGCTCTCGTCTTGCTCGCACTCGGTGTCGCGATCGCCGGATTCGGCAACGGGCTCGGCTACGTCGCCGGACTGAACATCGTCACCGCCATTGCGCCGCCCGAACATCGTGCCGAGACGCTCTCGGCGCTGTTCGTCGCCAGCTATCTTGGTTTCAGCATCCCGGCGCTCGCCGTCGGGCTTGCCGCCAACCACGTCGGGCTCTACGTGGCGATTATCGGTGCCGCGGTCGCGCTCGGCGTCGCTGCCGTGGTGATTATGCTTGCAACGACGCAGCACAATCTCGAAGCTTCCCTCTAGGGAATCAGATACATCGGGTTCGGAAGCTTGTACAGATGCTCAGCGTGGCCGCCGCGAAGGTCGCTCCACTGATCGCCGATACTCGCAAGAATATCGAAGCCGCGTGCGGCGATCGCAGCCCGCGCCGCCGACTTGAACGGAATGACCGAGTCTGCGTGATCGCGCGCAGGGCGGAAAGAGTATCCGGCCGGCTTCGGATACCCGGCTAGCGCAAGTTCACGTATCGTCACTTCTCGCTGGGACTGTCGCCGCCCGGTGACGTAGAAGATCGCGACGTGCTCCCGCACGAGTTCTCGCGCGAGTCGTCGCGTCGGCAGGATCGGCGGGAAACGGTCCTCGTGTTCCCAGCGCGACCATGACCGAGCGTCATACCCGAAATCATGCGCCTGCTCGTAAGCGAACGTCGAGAGCATGGTGTCGTCGATGTCGAAAACGACGGCCGGCTCGCGCACGTGCTGCTTGAGGCGCCTATCGACATACGACTGAAGGTGCGCGTCGACCCTCGCGACGTCCGCGTCGTGCCGCCCCGAATCGTAATAGGTGATGATTTCTTGTTTGACGGTTTGAACGTTCGGCACGCCGCCGTTGAGCGAGTACACCGCGGCCAGTACCGTTGCCGCCAGGAGACGCATCATGCGATGGAACCGCGTCGCGGACGCACGCCTGGTTCTTGCGACGGCATGCTCTGACGTAAGGGGACCTCGGGGCGTGGGAGACGCTCGACGAGCTCTTCGGCTCGGGCGAGCGCTTGAACCGTCTCGGGCAGCACGGGCGTATCAAGACGGGCGGGCTCATCAAAGCCGAAGGCTGCGGTGAGATCTCCGGTCGTCGCTCGGCGCCAAGCTGATAGGTTCGGCACCTCGACCCCGAAACGGGTTTCGAGCAAGCGTAGCGTCGAGGTGTGGTCGAACGTATCGCTGCACACGTAACCGCCGCGCGAGAACGGTGAGGCGACGATACACGGAACGCGAAAACCGAGGCCGATCGCGCGTCCGTCGACGAACTCCTCGGCAGTGCCGGGCGCAGGCGAGGGCGGCACGACATGATCGAATTGCCCGTCGTTTTCGTCGTAGTTCAAAATGAACGCGGTGCGAGCCCAGACGCTGGGATTCGACCACAGCGCCTGCAAGATCGAATGGATGAAATCGGCGCCCGCCGCCGGCAGATAGGCCGGATGTTCGCACAGCTTCGCGTGCCCGAGCACCCACGTCACCTGAGGCAGATTCCCGGTGCGCACGTTGTCGAGAAACTTCGCGAACGGGCGCCCGACCAGAGCCTGCTGATGGAGCGGCGACGAGATCGGTGCGTCGCGGTAGGCTTTGAAATACCGCAGGATGTTCAGAGCGTAGTCGTCGACCATGTCGAAATAGACTTGCCACGAGATGCCCGCCCGCTCGAGCCGCTCGGGATACGTCTCCCACGTATAGGCGATCTTCCCGTCGACCGCGTCGTTGTTGAGCACCGGGCCGCCGTGTCTTGCGGCAGCATCGATCGACGCGGTCATGTAGTAGAGACGATTGGGGTAGGTTGGCCCGAGAACGGAGCAATAATATCCGTCGCAAATGGTGAACGCATCCGCCAACGCGTAGTGAAACGGCAGGTCCTCACGCGTGTAATAGCCCATCGTCAGCGGGCCGGCGGCGCCGTTCTTTTCACGGTGCGTCTTGACCCAGCCGTCCATTGCGCCGCCCGCGAGAGAGTCGTGCTGCGCGTCCCAGGCGTGGCTGAGATCGTGCAGGCGCTGTGCGCTCGTCGCCGTCGTGTCGAGACGAAACGGAAGCACGTAGCCGTCGGGATTTACGGTGTCCGGTTGAAAAAATACGGTGCGACCGCTCGGGAGCAGCAACGGGCGCGGGTCACCGTATCCGCGAACACCGGAAAGCGTTCCAAAGTAGTGGTCGAACGAGCGGTTCTCTTGCATCAAGATGATGAAGTGATCGATATCGTTTAAGCGGGAGACGCCACTTTCGGCGCGCGCGGCTGCGGGGCAGGCGAGCGCAGCCACGGCTGCTGACGCGCCGGCCGCCTGGATGAATTGACGGCGCGAGACTTTATGCATTTACGGATAATACGGCCGAACCGTGCGTTCAGCCTTGTGTTCGCGCGTGGGGAAAACCGTCAAATGCCGCAAAAAGCAAGAATAGCACCGCACAGCGTCGCTGCAAAGTTGACCGTGTCGTTGCTCATCCAACGCAACCCGCGACGAACGACGGTGGGCGTTCCGCAGACGTGTGGGTCGGTTTCGCACTCGCGCGCACATTGGGGGCAGTAACGCAACGTCTGCAACGTCGCACCGAGCACGGAATCGACGAGCGATCCGGCAACGCCCGCAACGAGCACCGGGAGCAACGCCGCCACGTGCAGCAACGCTGCGGTGATCGCGACCACGAGAGCACCACCGACTTGCGCTAGCGATCCTTGAGCGGTAATGCCGCCGGAGAGGCCGGATGCGAGCGGTCGCAGCGTGAGGATCGACCGCGGGGCGCCGCGCGCAAGGGTGCCGATCTCGGTCGCCCACGTGTCGGCCGACGCGGCGGCAAAGGCGCCCGCGAATGCGGCGAAAGCCGGCGCGCCGAAGTGCCGCGCGAAGAGCACCGCGAGCGTCGCAACGCCGCCGTTGGCGAGTACCTGCATCGCGTCGCGCGGTCCGTGCTTGCCGATATCGACCAGCTTTCGTTTACGCGCGCGTCCGACGCGCGAAATCAGAGTCGACGGAATAAAGAAGGCCAGCAGCACGACCATGCATTGCCAGCCTCCGAAAATCCAAACCAGCGTGCCGACGATCGCGGCGGCGACGGACCCGCCCGGCGAGAGGCCGATACGCGTCACGCGTACAGCGAAAGGTGCGCTTCGAGCGCGTCCAGCAAGCCGCCGGTCGTGTAAACGTCGGCGACGACGTCGACGTGCAAGCCGAGTTCATCGGCGGCCTGCGCCGTAACGGGACCGATGCACGCGACGAGCTTGTGACGCGCTGCCTCGACCGCGGCCGCAGCGCCGTCGAGCAGTTCGGCAAAGCCGCGGACCGTGCTCGCGCTCGTGAATGCGAGCACGTCGGCCCGCGCGACTTTTTGCGCGAACTCCGGATCGACGTCGAAGATGGTCTTGTACGCGGCGACGACGTGCGGCTCGCGGCCGGCGTCTTCGAGCATTTGCGGCAGAACGTCGCGCGCTTCTTGGGCGCGATAGATCAGGATGCGCTCGCCCCGGTGCGTCGCCTCGATCAGCGCGCGCGCGATTTCCTCACTGATGAAAGCCGCCGGCACGAGATCCGGCCGCACGCCGTACGCTTTCAGCCGCTCCGCGGTCTTCGCGCCGATCGCCGCGACCCGCGTGGCGCCGATGTAGCGCGCGTCGGCGTCGAGCGCGGCCAGGCGCTCGAAGAACGCGTCGACGCCGTTCTGCGAGGTGAAAACGACCCACCGATAGCCGGCGAGTTCGTCGATGGCGCGATGCGCGGGCGCGGCGTCGTCGGGCCGCACGATGGCGATGGTCGAAGCGAGGATCGGCTCCACGCCGCGCGCGTACAGCGCGCGCGCGAAGATGTGCGCTTGATGTGCGGGACGCGTGATTAGTACGCGCTTGCCGAAAAGCGGACCGCGATCGAACCAGCGCAGCGTGTTGCGCAGTTCAACGGCGCGGCCGACGACCACGACGGCGGGGGCGCCCAGCCCGCTGCGCGCGACGTCGTCGGCCACGCTCGCAAGCGTTCCGACGAGCGTCCGCTGGGTGGGACGGGTGCCGTCGGCAATGATCGCCACCGGTGTCTCGCGGGCGAGCCCGTTTTCCATCAAACGCGTGCAGATGCCGCCCAGGTTGCTCATCGCCATCAAGAACACGAGCGTGCGGTGCGGATCGGCGAGCTTGGTCCAGTCGAGCGTCGATTCCGATTTATCGGCATCCTCGTGCCCGGTCACGACGGTGAATCCCGGATTGAGGTCGCGGTGCGTGATCGGGATGCCCGCGTAGGCCGGCACACCGATCGCCGAACTGATTCCCGGCACGATCTCGAACCGGATGCCGGCGCGAGCCAGCGCCTGCGCTTCTTCGCCGCCGCGGCCGAAGACGAACGGATCGCCGCCTTTGAGACGCACGACCGACTTACCATCGCGCGCCTGTGCGATCATGAGCGCTTCGATCTGCTCTTGTTCCATCGCGTGATGGCTGCCGCGCTTGCCGACGAAGATGCGTTCGCACGACGGCCGCACGAGCGCGACGACCGCGTCGCCGGCGAGCGCGTCGTAGAGCAGCACGTCGGCGCGAGCCAGCGCCTCCGCCGCGCGAAGTGTGAGCAGCCCTGGATCGCCCGGTCCCGCGCCGACCAGAACGACCCTGCCGCTACTCATCGATGTTGGATACGATCGCCGCAGGAAGGAGCTCGGCCATGCGGCCGGCGAGATCGAGTTCGAAAAGTTCGTCCAGCAAGCGCGCCTGCGCGATCGCTTCGGCACGATTGCTCGTGGCCTTTTCGCGAATCTTCACCACGACCGAGTGCAAGAATTTCGAAACGATCGTCATCGACATGCCGGTGATCAGCATCTTCTCGCGCTCGGTCAGATCGCCCGCGCGCGCGAAAAGCCGCGCGAGTTCGGCCATTCGAATCGCTTCCGCCTTTTGCGTGAGCGAGGCAATCACCGGTACCGCCAGCCGAGATTGATACCACGCGCCGAAGCGCGCGATGAATTCGTCGATGATTTCTTCGACTTGCGGAATCGCTTCCCGGCGCACCTCGAGCTTCTCTTCGACGACGCTTTTCAAGCCGTCGATGTCGATCAGGGCCACGTTCTCCACCGCGCGCACTTCCGGATCGACGTCGCGCGGAACGGCGATGTCGATGATGAAGAGCGGCCGTGAGGGACGCCTGGCCATGGACCGGCGCACGTGTTCGTGGGTGACGACGAAGTGCGATGCCCCGGTCGACGTGACGACGACGTCGGCCGCCGCGAGGGCGTCGAGCAATCCCGGCATTTCGACCGCTTCGCCGAAGCCGACCTCGGCGATCAATTCCTGCGCGCGCGAAATCGTGCGGTTGGTGACGATCAAGTGCTCGGCGCCTTCTTGGCGGAGCCGGCGGACCGCGGTGCGGCCCATTTTCCCGGCACCGATCACGACCACCGATTTCCCGTCGAGCGCGCCGATGCGAACCTTGGCGGCTTCGACCGCGGCGGTCGCAATCGAGGCGGATTCATCGCCGATGCGCGTTTGCGAGCGGGCGTGTTTGCCGGCGTTGAGCGCCTCGCGGAAAAGGCGGTGCAGTGTCTTGCCCGACGATTTCGCATGCTGGGCTTGAATGTACGCGTCCTTGACCTGGCCGAGGATCTCGGCTTCGCCGATCAGCATCGAATCGAGGCCCGTCGCGACGCGGAAAAGATGCTCGATCGCCTGACGCCCGAGCAGCGTGTAGAGATACGAATCGAGATCGTAGCGTTCGCGCGCGAGCCCGTGACCGAAGTTGGAGAGGAAGGCGCGCAATTGGGCAACGCCGATTTCATAGTCGTCGAGCTCGGCGTAGATCTCGAGCCGGCCGCAGGTTTGCAGCATCACCGCTTCTTTGACCGAGGGATAATCACGCAGCGCGACCAGCGCTTCGACCATCCGCGAGGCGGGAAATGCGTGGCGCTCGCGCACTTCGACCGGCGCGGTATGATGCGAGAGGCCCAGGCACACGAGAGGCATCAGGCTTGCGCCTCCGCCTGCGCTGAATCCGCGCTCGTGAGCCAATGCGTGAGCATCGAGAGTTCGCCCGCCAGATCGACGTTGCGTACCAGCACCGGCGCGCGCAAGTGCAGCGCGGTCGGCGCGAAGTTCAGGATCGCGCGAATGCCGCAAGCCGCCATCCGCTGCGCAATCGGCGCGGCGGAGGGCGCCGGGACCGCGATGACGCCGATGTTGCAATCGGCGCGTGCAATGTCTGCTTCCATGGTGGCGACGTTGGTGACCGTGATTCCCTGCCAGTTCTGACCGATCAGCGTCGGCGAGTTATCGAAGATCGCGGCGATACGAAAGCGCGCCTCACGGGCGGTGATGAAACGCGCGAGAGCATGACCCAGGTAGCCGAATCCGACGATCGCGATGCGCCACTCATGCTCCAATCCTAAGACCCAAGCGAGCTGTTCGGCTAGCGGTTCAATCGCATAGCCGTGGCCTCGGCGTCCGAGCGGCCCGAGGGAGGAGAGGTCCTTGCGAATCTGCGTGCTGGAAACCGTGTGGCCGAGCATCACGGCCAGGCCCTGTGAGGTGATCGTCGTCTTCCCGGCCTGCGCTGCTTCGCGCAGGGCCCGGTGATAGGCGTAAAGCCGCGGGGTGCCCGGATCGATCATCAGACGGCGGCGCGCACCTCCGCCAGGCTCGCGTCGGCGGCAGCCAGCGTGCGCTCGATGTCCCGCGTGGTATGGGCGCTCGAGACGAATCCAGCCTCGAATTGTGAAGGAGCGAGGTAGATCCCGCGATCGAGCATGGCGTGAAAATACCTTGCATAGAGCGCCGTATCCGACTTCATTGCGCTCATTAAATCAGTCACGTGTTCATTTGTGAAGAAGAACCCGAATACGCTTCCCGCGTAGGCCGTCTGGTGCGGTACGTCGTGCTTGCTGCAGATTTCGCGCAATCCGTCGGTGAGGAGTTTGGTGAGGACTTCGAGCCGCTCGAACAGCGTGGCGTCGTCGCGTACGAGCTTCAGCGTGGCAATGCCGGCGGCCATCGCCAGCGGGTTTCCCGAGAGCGTGCCTGCGTGAAAAACCGGGCCCTCGGGTGTGAGATAGGCCATGATCTCGGCGCGACCCCCGAACGCACCGACCGGCAGCCCGCCTCCGATCACCTTACCGAGCGTCGTAAGATCGGGCAGGACGCCGGTGCGCTCTTGCACGCCGCCGCGCGCGACCCGAAAGCCGGTCAGCACCTCGTCGAAAATCAGCAGCGCTTTGTGGCGCGTGCACACCTCGCGTACGTGCTGCAGATAGCCCTCCTGCGGCAGCACGAGTCCCATGTTGCCGACGCAAGGTTCGACGATGACGCATGCGATCTGCGGCCCGTCTTCGGCAAAAACGCGTTCGAGCGCGGGCGCATCGTTGTAAGGTACGACGAGCGTATCGGCGGCGACGTTCTTCGGAACTCCCGGCGAACTGGGGACGCCGAGCGTGAGCGCGCTCGAACCCGCGGAGATGAGAAATGCGTCGGCGGCGCCGTGATAGCAACCCGCGAACTTGACGATCTTATCGCGCCGCGTGTATCCGCGCGCGAGACGCACGGCGCTCATCGTAGCTTCGGTGCCGCTCGAGGTGAAGCGCACGCGCTCGATGCTCGGTACCATCGCACAGATCAATTCGGCCAGTTCGCTCTCGGCTTCCGTCGGCGTCCCGAACGAACTGCCGCGCGCCGCAGCGGCTTGTATGGCTTTTACCACGGCGGGATGAGCATGGCCGAGAATCAGCGGACCCCACGAAAGCACGTAGTCGATGAATTCGTGGCCGTCGATGTCGCAGATCATCGCACCGGAGCCGCTCTTCATGAAAACCGGTGTGCCGCCGACGGCTTTGAACGCGCGAACCGACGAATTGACGCCGCCGGCGATGACATTCTTCGCGCGTGCAAATGCCGAAATCGAACGCTCGAAGTTCACACGGTCTCCGGCAAGCGCGAGAGATCGGCTGCGGTGTTGACGTTGACGAAGAACGCCGCGGGCAGCGCAACGCGGCGTACGCGCATGCGCGCGAGCACCGCGTGCATCGAGGCATCCCCGCTTTGCAGACATTCCCATCCTTCACGCACGAGCGCGGCGCGATCGTAGAGCGCCGCGAGCGGCTCGAGCGCGCCCTCGTGCTCGGGCACGGCGGCTTCGTCGCCCTCTACCCAGGCGGCGAGCAGATGCCGGGCGACGTCGGCCGTGACCAGCGGCGTGTCGCCGGCGACGGCGAAGATGCGGCGAGCATCCACCGCGTACGCGGCCGAGAGCAATCCGCCGAGCGGGCCGCGGCCCGGCCAGCGATCGACGACGATCGGACATTCGAGCGCCGCGTCGAGCGCGCCCGAGAACGTGCCCGCTCCGGCGATCACCACCGGCGCGATCTCGCGTAAATGATGATAGACGCGAGCCAGCAGCGGCTCACCGTCGAGTACCGCTTCCAGTTTACCCGGAAAGCGCGTGGCGCGTCCGCCCGCCAGGATCACGATCGCCAGATCGGGTTCACGGGATTCGTGTGGCTGCACGGTGCGCGTACTCCTTTGCAAAGTAGGTGATGATGATGTCCGCACCCGCGCGAACAAAGGAGACCAAGAGTTCGTCGATCGTTCGATCGTGCTCGAGCCACCCGCGTTCGATCGCCGCCTGCACCATCGAATATTCGCCGCTCACGTTGTACACGGCGATCGGTACGTCGAATGCGTCTCGCGCCATGCGCACGATATCGAGATAGGGAAGCGCGGGCTTGACCATCACGACGTCGGCGCCTTCTTCGATATCGAGCGCGATCTCGCGCATCGCCTCGCGGGCGTTGGGCGGATCCATCTGATACGTGCGGCGGTCGCCGGATTGCGGCGCCGAGTCCGCGGCTTCCCGAAACGGCCCGTAGAACGCCGACGCGTACTTTGCGCTATACGCCATGATCGAGACACCGCTGTAGCCATGAGCGTCGAGCGCGCTGCGCAGCGCTTCGACCCGTCCGTCCATCATGTCGGAAGGAGCGACGACGTCGATGCCGGCCTGGGCATAGGTCAGGGCGGTACGCACGAGCAGCTCCACCGTTTTGTCGTTGTCCACGTCGCCGCGGGCATCGAGGATGCCGCAGTGTCCGTGGTCGGTATATTCACAGTTACACAGATCGGCAATCACGTACATCTCGGGAACGGCGCCCTTGATCGCGGCTATCGCGCGCTGGACCACGCCGTCGGGATCGTAGTTGCTCGACGCAACCGCGTCCTTACGATCGGGTATGCCGAAAAGCAGCGTGCTGCGAATGCCGAGCGCATAGAGTTCGCGCGCCTCGGCAACCGCGCTTCGCACGGTCAGGCGCGCGATGCCGGGCATCGAGGAGATCGGGCCGGCGTCGCTCTCGCGCGCAACGACGAACATCGGCATCACCAGTGAATCGACGCGGACCGCGTGCTCGCGCACCATCGAACGCACGACCGGCGTGCGGCGCAAGCGCCGCGGCCGCACGTTCATGCACGTTCCAATCGCGCCGCGACGGCGGTGACGAACGCGTCGATCGAGGCTTCCGGTGAAACGATGTCGGGGGCGAAGCCCGCCTCGCGCGCGGCGGCGTCGGATTGCGGCCCCATCGCCGCGACGAGCGGTCGCGCCGCTTGAGCACGGAGCCAAGCGAGATACGACGCCGCCGCGGCGACCGAACCGCTGGACGGAAAGAGCAGCATGGATGGAACGATCTTCATTGCGTCCGCCTCGGATTCGCTACTGCGCAGTTCGACCACTTCGAGCCCGCGCCCGCGCAGCTCGGCGGCGATCCGACTTGGCCGGTCCTGCGTGCGCGCAAGCACCACGCGCGGACGCGAACGGGGTTCATGCGCCGCGGTCAAGGCCGCGGCGAGGCGCTCGCCCAGCGCCCGGGCATCCTCGAGCGAGCCGACCGGAGCGGTCAGACGCTCGCGAAGCACGCTTCCGTCGGCGTTCGCGAACGAGGCGAGAATCGTCATGACGGAATCCCGCAGACGTGCGTACACCCCGAGCGGCGCGCTACAGCCCGCGCGCAATGCGCGCAGTACCGCGCGTTCGGCTTCGATGCACCACTGCGTCGGCTCGTGGTTGACGGCGGCATGAAGTTGCGCCGCGAGCGTGTCGTTCGTGCTCAGCGTTTCCACGGCGAGTGCGCCTTGCGCAACCGCCGGTACGACGACGTACGGTGCGAACGGAACCGTGTAGGTCGCACGCGCGCCGAGCCGGCGCAGCCCGGCCATCGCAAGCACGATCGCGTCGAACTCGCCGCTGCGCAGTTTGCGCAACCGTGTGTCGACGTTGCCGCGGATCGCTTCGTATTGCAAGTCCGAGCGAAGGGTTTGCAGCTGCGCGCGGCGGCGCGCGCTCGAGGTGCCGACGCGCGCGCCCGGCGGAAGCGCGTCGAAGCTCGCGTAGCGCTCGCTGCAGAAAGCATCGCGCGGATCTTCGCGTTCGGAGATCGCGGCCAGGCGCATATCGGGCTCGAGCATGCCGGGAAGATCCTTGCACGAGTGGACCGCATAGTCGGCGCGGCCGTCGCGCAGTGCGACCTCGAGTTCCTTGACCCATACGTTCACGCTGCCCAGTTCGTCGACCGGACGATCCTGCTCGCGATCGCCGGTCGTCGTGACGTTGAGGATCGTCGTCGCAATACCTCGCGCCGCGAGTTTGGCCGCAACCAGGCGGGTTTGCGTCATCGCGAGCGTGCTCGCGCGCGAGGCGCACACGACGCTCTCGGTGCTTGCGGCGTTGCCGCCCAAGAGGCGCTGTATCGTTTCCTCCACCTCGTGCTCGGCTTCGACCGGATTCATGCGGGCCAACTCTGCAACCGTGCGTTCGGCGAGATCGCGCAGCACGGGCGCGCGCGCAGCCTCGTCGAGTACCGTCCGCAGGTACGTGCGCATCCGGGCGAGCGTGCGCGCGGCCGCGTCGTACTCCGGACCGAACCGTTCGCGGAGTTCGCGCGCGACGCGCGCGGCAAAGGCCGGGGTACTTCGACCGGAGTCGACGGTGAAGGTTAGGTCACCGACCCGAACGGTTGCCTGCATCGTGAAATCGCCGTTCTCGGGATCGGCGGCGTCGCATGCGAGGATCCTTGCCGCGCGCGCGTCGGCAATCACTTGCGCGTTGACCTCGGGCCGATCGGTCGCAGCGATGACGAGGTCGATCCCATCGAGGTCGGCCCGGGTATAGGTGCGTTCCCGCGCGTCGTCGCGATCGAGCATCGCGCGTAATTGCGCGTCGATCGACGGTGCGACCACGGTGAGTGCGACGCCGGCCTCGAGCAGCGCTTGCGCCTTACGCAGGGCGACGTGCCCACCGCCGACGATCAGCGCGCGACGGCCGTCGGCGCGCAGGGCAATCGGGAGCATGGAGGCGGATGACTTCCGCGCCGATGCGCCAAACACCGTCCGTCGATATGGAGAGACCGGCGCGTGCGGCTTTTGTCGGCGCACTTATCGCGGCGCTGATCACACTGCCGGGCCTCGGCGTGGGCACCTTATGGGACAATAGCGAGACGGCTTACGGCGAGGTGGCGCGTGAGATCTTGATGACCCACGACTGGATCGTCATGCACGCGAACGGGGACCCGTGGTTCGTCCAGCCGCCGCTTTACTTCTGGATCGGGGCGCTCTTCGTCAAGCTCCTCGGTCTCTCGTCGTTTGCTTTGCGGCTGCCCTCGGCGCTGGCGACGATCGCGATGGGAGCGATGACCGGGTACGCGGTCGCGCGCCAGGCCGGCACGCGCATCGGGATCTATGCCAGTGCGATTCTTTCGAGCTGCTTGATGCAGGCGATCATCGGGCGGCTGGCGATCATGGACGCCCTGCTCGACATGGCGGTTGCGCTCAGCGTGTTCTGGTGGTTTCGCGCCCTGGAATCCGGGCGGGACCGCTACTTCGTCTACGGCGCGCTCGCCGCCGGATTCGGCTTCTTGGCCAAGGGACTCGTGGCGCCGGTGATGGCCGTGCTCGTCATCGTCCCGTACGCGCTTTGGAACGCGCGCCACGAGGAGATCCGGCTGCCCTCGTGGCGGGGATGGATCATCGGTGCGGTGGTGTTCCTCGCAATCGTCGCCCCGTGGCTCATTGCGATCGCGGTGCTCGCCGGTCCGCAGGCGCTCGGGGAACTGGTCGGTTATTACACGATCGGCCGCTATACCAGCGTCATCGAAAATCAAAGCGGGCCGCTCTGGTATTATCTGCCCGTCCTGATTCTGGGCTTCTTTCCGTGGATCGCGTTTCTTCCGGTCGGCATCGCGTACGGTGTGCGCGCCCTGCGCGCAGGCGCGAGGACGCCGAACCTGACGCGCTTGTGGCGGCTGGCATTCGTGTGGATCGTCATCCCGCTGCTCTTCTTCAGCTTCGCGCGAACGAAGCTGCCGAATTATATCGCGCTCGAGTTTCCGGCGCTGGCGCTCGTTGTCGCGCTCTATTTCGATGCCGCGGTCAAGAAAGGGTCGAGCCGTTCGATCGTCATCTCCGCCGCCAGCGTTCCGGTTTTCATCGGGCTCTGCGCGATTGCGATCGTGCTCTTCGTGCGCGACAACAAGTTGAGCACGTCGGCGCTGGCGGTCGCACCGTATCTGGTGCAGATGGGTGCTTCGATCGGCATCGGCTCGATCGTCACCGCCGTGTTGCTTGCGCGTCGGGCGACGATGGAGGTGGCGCCGTACGTGCTTGGCGCGGCGATGCTGATCGCGGTCGACATTCTCGCGGTCGAGGCGCTTCCGCACGCCGAGCCGTTCAAGCCGGTTCCGCAGCTTGCCGCGATCATCGATGCGCGGCGGCGGCCCGGTGACGCGGTCGCGATTCAGAGTTTTCGCGGTGCAAACGCGCTGATGTTCTACACCCGTCCCCATGTCTATGCGCTCGCACCGCCGGGCGCACGCAAAAGCGACGAAGGCGTTCCGGCAGCCAGCGTGATCTGTGCGCACAAACGCGTTTGGCTCGTCGCGCCGCTCAAACGGCCCGCGTTCGATCCGACCTATGGGCGCCGTCGCGCGCTCATCACTTCACGCGGAACCGGCGCGCTCTATCTCATCGACGGCCCGCCGTGCAATCACTACTGATTTGTCATCCTCCAGTGTAGCGAACGCAGTGAGCGTAGTCGGACGAACGTTGCGTCGATGGTTCGACTACGGCGCGGCGCTTACGCTCACGATGACAAAACTATAGCTGCGACTCGGTAACGGGCGTGGCTTTGTTGGTGCCGAGCGAGGTACGAATGTAAGTGATCACGGCCGCGATGTCCGATTTCGACAGCGTCCCCTTCCAGGTCGGCATCTGCGCGGCGTAGGTTTGCCCCATGATCGTCTTGCCGTGCAATCCGTTCTCGACGACGTCGATCACGGCTTTGGGATCGCCGGTTACGAACGGGTTCCCTGCCAGCGGCGGCGCCACGCCCGGCTGACCCTGGCCGTTCGTGCCGTGACACGACGTGCAGTTCTGCGAGAAGACTTGTGCGCCGTTTCCGGCCGCAGTTGCCGGCGGCGCGGCTTGCGCCTCGGACGGCGCGGCGGCGAGGATCTGCGCTTCGCTGAGCGAGGGCGGTCCCGCGGCTTGTTTTGCCTGGATTCCGATCTGCGCATAGATCGAGAGTCCGACGATGATGAGGACGATGATCGTCGTCGGCCAGAGGATCGACCCGCGCGATCCGAACGAGCGCGTCGTGCTTCGGTCGAGCCATGGCAGAAGAAAGATCACGATCAAGGCGATCGTCGGTACGATGATTGCGGCGAGCAGTTCGGGGAACGGTCCGTTGCCGAGCAATTTCGGGACGAGGTTGAGCAATCCGAAAAGGAACAGGAAATACCATGCCGGATACGGCGTGAACGCCGCGTTGGTCGGATCGGCTTTTTGATCGAGGAACGGCGGCGCGACGAACGCCAGAAAGACGATGATCAAAAAGACGAAGAACGAAACGATCCCGTCCATGAACATCTGATCCGGCCAAAAACGTCCGGGACGCAGCTTGCGCGGATCGTCGACGACCGGTCCGGCAGGTCCGTTGTGACGGAAGATCGTCAGGTGAGCGCCGACGAGGAGCACCAGCGCCGCGGGCAAGAGCCACACGTGCAGCCCGAAGAAGCGATTGATCGTGTTGGTGCCCATCACCGGGCCGCCTTGCGCAATCCCCTGCAATATCGCGCCGCCCGGCGGCAAGCCGGCGATGTTCAGCGAGACCTGTGAGGCGAAGTACGCGTCCATGTCCCATGGTAAGAGGTAGCCGGTCAGGCCGAGGGCGAGCGTAACGAGCAGCAGCAGCA
The DNA here is from genome assembly GCA_035502855.1 of Candidatus Baltobacteraceae bacterium. NCBI lineage: Bacteria > Bacillati > Vulcanimicrobiota > Vulcanimicrobiia > Vulcanimicrobiales > Vulcanimicrobiaceae > Vulcanimicrobiaceae bacterium. The sequence continues at coordinate 65,824 of DATJTX010000039.1, read as the reverse complement.
CGCCGACGATCCACTGCAGCTCGCGCGGCGATTTGTACGCCCCGAAGATCAGCACTTGCAAGAGATGCAGGAAGACCAGCGCGATCATCGCGGAGGCGCCCCAGTAGTGCAGCGAGAGCAAAAAGTGCGTGTACGGATTCAAGTAGATCGCACGGGTCGATTCCCACGCGGTTGCGGCCGACGGTGCATAGAAAAACGTGAGGAAGATTCCGGTCGTGATCTGCAAGATCATCGCGAAGAGCGTCGCGCTGCCGAAGACGTACCAGTAAGCGGCACCGCCCGGAACGTCTTCGGTCAAAAATTCCTTCGCCATCGAGACAAAGCCCGTACGCGACTCGATCCAGTTGAGCATCGCTGTGCGAATCCTTTCTTACGACGCGTACGAGATGATCACGCGGTCCGGTACGCCGGATTCGTATCGGATCCACATGATATCGGCGATGCCGCTCTGCTCGCGCAGCGGCAGCGGATCCATGCCGCGCGGCGCCGGGCCCGCGAGGTGTTCGCCGTCGAGGCTGAACTGGGAGCCGTGGCACGGACACTGAAAGCGGTTCACGTCGGTGTGCCATTCGGGCCGGCAGCCCAAGTGCGGACAGATCGGACTGAAGATCACGAAGTCCATGTTGACGACGTCGTAGCTGCCGTCGAAGTACGGCAGCGTTCCGCTCTTCGGCAGATCGGGGCGCACCGAGAGGAACTTGGCGGGGCTGGGGACTTTGATGCCCCACACGTACTCGCCCGAGGCTTGCTCGGGCAGATACGAGTCCTTCGATTTGAGCGTGAACTCGAGCTTGACCGGCGCGTCGGTCGCGCTTTGCAGCGATTTCAACTCGTCCGCGGTGAGCGGATCCCACGTGCCCTTGCTGCTTGCGCCCTGCGGGATCAACGACCCCACGATCGGGATCACCAGACCCAGGCCGATGACGCCGCCGACGACGAGCGAGGCGTTCGCCATGAAAGACCGCCGGCTGATTTCCTCGGGTGTACCGGGATCATCGTAGGCGCTGTAAACCTTGCGCGGAGCACCCCCTGGTGCGCTCGCGGCCGCATTCTTCGACACGTACACTCTCCGGGAAAGCGGATGGACGGGCTAGCCCGTAGCCCAATTCCCATGGATTGTACGGCCGCCCTCTTCACTCGTGCTACCGAGAAAGTCAACTGATCCGCAGGCCGGCGGCCGCCGCAAGGGCGGCCAACTTGTCCGGATTGCGCAAAACGTAGACCGTGGCGATCTTTTCGCCGCGCGACTCGACGGCCCACGCGCTGTCGAGGCCTGCGTTTCCGGCCTCATCCTTTCCGATGGCGAGGAACCCGGAGAGTCCGTTGATCGCGGCTGGACGTACTTCCGTGACCAACGCTCCGCCTTTGCGCGCGACCCCGACCAGGAAGCGTCCGACGTGGTCCGGTCCCTCGAGCGGATTGATCGCCGCAGCCTTCTTGCCGCCGCCGTCGCTGAGCAGTTTGACGTCGTCAGCGAGCATTGCGGTCACCTCGGTGATGTCGCCCGCGAGCACGGCTTGCGTGAAGCGCGCGCAGAGCGCTTCGGCGTCGACCGCTTCGGGGATGCGCCGCGGCGCGTTCTCGCGAATTGCGCGTCGCGCGCGCGAGGCCAGCCGGCGCACGCTCTCCTCGCTGCGCTCCAGCGTCTGTGCGATCTCCGCGAACGGCACGTCGAGCGCGTCATGTAACAAAAACGCGGCCCGTTCGAGCGGAGAGAGCCGTTCGAGCGCGAGCAAGAACGCGAACGAAACGTCCTCCGCCACCGTCACCACGTGCTCGGGCGCGACGCTTTCGTCGACGAGAATCGGCTCGGGCAGCCACGGGCCGATGTAGGTCTCGCGCGAGCGCTTGCGCGCGCGAAGCCGATCGAGCGCGAGATGCGTAACGGTCGCACGCAGGAAAGCGTGCGGATCGCGCACGCCGGAGGTGTCGGCGCGATGCCACCTCACGAAGGCGTCTTGCACGACGTCTTCCGCGTCGGTCATCGTGCCGAGCATATGATACGCGTGGCGTACGAGCCGCGCGCGTTCGCGCTCGACGAGCGTTTGCACGTCGGTCATACGGCCGCGGGCACCACGTCGCGCGTGCCGACGCGTATCCGCTGGCACGCGTGCGCGGCTCCGAGCGCGTATTTGAACGCCGGGTAGAATCCGGCAACGGCGATAGCGTAGCTCATCGCGATCATCGCGCGCTTGCCGAAACGCTCGACGGCTGCTTCGCGAGCCGGCTTGTCCCAGCCGTCACGGGCGATGGCCGCGTTTGCGAAATCGTACGCGATCCGAACGTCGTCGGTCATCGCCTCGCGATCGTGCGTGAGCACGGCGGCGATCTGCTCCGCGCGCATTCCGCCGCGCTCGGCCATGGTCACGCCAAGCTGTAAACAGGGCCCGCAGTCGCCTGCGCGCGCCGCGACCAGGCCCGCCGTGAAGAGGGCGTCCGGCGGAGCGCCGCCGCGATACGCCGAGACTTTTTGCAGCGCGATCATCGGCTTGAGCGCCTCGTATCCGCCCGCGTCGAGCACGTCATGCATGTAGGAAACGTCGTAGCCCCATTCGCGACCGAACTTGTCGAGCCAGCGTTTGGCAAACCAGCTAAGCATTTTGAAATCCTCCACCGTCTGGACGCCACGCCGTTACGAAACGTGACGCCGGCGGCCTGCGCCGCTGCTGCCCGCGAAACCACTCCTCGCGCCACCTCGTGTGGCGCTCCTGCTACCGAGTTTTTGCGCCACGTCCAAAGGAATATCGCATCCTGCGAATGGCGCAAAAACTTCGAGTTTTCGCTTGGCAGCAACGGCGCAGGCCTTACGGCGTCACGTTTCTACACTTTGTAGGAGTGCAGGCCGCTGATCCAGATGTTGACGCCGAGGTAGGTGAAGATCACGAGCATGAAGCCGGCGACGCTGACCCAGTTGGTGCGTAGGCCGCGCCAATTGTTGCGCGTGTGCAGATGCATGAACGCGAGATAGACGATCCAGGTCGCGAGCGCGGCGGTCTCCTTCGGATCCCACTGCCAATAGGCGCCCCAGGCTTCTTTCGCCCAGGCGGCGCCGGTGATGATGCCGATCGAGATCAGCGGCAAGCCGATCGCAACCGCGCGATAGACGATCACGTCGAGTTGGGCGAGCGAAGGAAGCGACTTCAGCCAGACCGCGGTGGCATTGCCGGCAGCGGCGGCTGCGTCGATGGCCGGCGTATCGTGACGGATCGTATACGGGGGCGGTGCCGGCGAGCCAGCGTCGGCGATCGCCATCGACGCGCCCGCGTATCCTCCCGACAGGTGAGCTTGCCGGGCGCCGATTGCGGCGAGAACTCCTTTTCCTTCAAAGTGATCTTCGGCGTAATATTTGATCAGATAGATCACCGAGAAGACGAACGCCACCAAGAATGCGGCATACGACGAAACGACGATCGGGACGTGGATCTTCGCCCAATAGGATTGCAGCGACGGCACCGCCGGCATCGTACCCTCGTTCCAGGTCACCCCGTAGGCGAGTGCGATTGCGGCCAGGGCCAGAACGAATCCGCCGGCATACCATGCCTTGTAGCGCCACGCGAACCCGATGAAGATCGCGACCGACATCGCCGCAAAGAGCGAGAGCGAGCCGTAGAGGTTGAGCAGCGGCCAGATGCCGGTGAGCTCCCAACGCACGCCGAGTTGCGCGAATTGTGCGATGCAGCCGGCGATCGCCAGCGGCGCGCCGAGATTGCGCAGCCATTCCTCCCGCGAAAAGAAATAGACGAGCAGTGCAAGCGCGCCCAGCACGTAGCACGCGATCGCGATGATCATCAAGAGCTCGTCGACCTGCAAATGTCCCTTCATGGCGCCTCCGCGGAAAACTCGGAGATCAATCCCCGAAACTGCGACTCGAACATATCGTAACCCTTAACGGTCGTGGCCGCTACGCCAACCGTCCAGCGTCCTCCCGGCGCCGGATCGACGCGAGCGTAGAGCCGCGCCGGCAAAAAGTAGAACGAGATCAACAATCCGGCGACGAGAACGAGCGCACCGATGCCGACCAGCGGAATTCCCGGATCGTAGCGATACTGGATGCCGCTGTAGAGGAGATAGGTGCTCGGCACGATGCGCCAGCCGCCGCCCAAATCGACCCAGCTGTGCAGAGGCACGAGCGCGGTGCCGGTCTGCACACCGCCGTCGGATACGGTGATGACGACGGCCGGATCGTTGACGCGCGGATCGGCCGAAGGCATCCCGCTTTCGCGGTCGACCGTTGGCACGAAGCGGTCGTAATTCACGGCTAACCGCGTGCCGGGAATGTTCAGCGCATCGCCCTCCAGGAGCACGCGCTGCGAGAGCGAGGGGACCTCTTTTCCGTCGTGCGTCACGCGAAAGCGCGTCGCGAATCCGTAACTGGCCTGGTAGTACAGCGTCTTGTCGACGTCGATCGGGTGGTTCACGCGCACGATCATCGGCGTCGGGATGCCGTTGTTGCCGGTCACCGTGACGTGCGAAACGTAGTCGGTCGGTTGATAGACCATGCCGCCCTTGGTCAGCACCGGCGTGATCGTGTAGGCGAACGAGTCGAGGTGAATGATCGCTTTGGTCTGCGGTATTTCGACCGACCCTCCGGTTACGACCACCGTGTCGCCCGAAAAACCGCGGGCCCAATACAGCGTGGTGCCGGCGGCGATGATCACGAAGCCGATATGAGCCACCAGCACGCCGCGCCGAGCCCAGTTGTGCTTATCGGCGAAGGTCCACTCGGTGCCGTCGAACTCGCGTTTGCGCAGCTGCCAGCCCCGCGAACGAAAGAAGTTCTCCACCCGCTCGCGCACGCTGCGTTCGTCGCCGGGAACGTCGATGCTCGCGTGCAGCGGGATCTTGTCGATCTTGACCGGGCGCAGCGGGGGCAGCCGTGCGGGAATCACGCGCTTGAACGTGCACACCGTCAACGAGAGAAGTATCAGGCCGATGATGCCGACATACCATGGCGAGTGATAGATGTTGTCGAAATTGAGACGCAGGATCGCGCGCGCGATCGGCGCCGGATAGCTGCCGAAATAGACCGAAGGGTCTTTGCCCTGATCGACGATGACGCCGATGACCGTCAGCACACCCCAGACGGCGAAGAGGCTGACCGCGAAGAGCACGTTTCCAAACGTGCGCACGAAATCGCTATAATACGAGTCTAGTTTCGCGACCACGACGCCTCAAAGAAACGGATGATCCAGATCGAGGCTTCGTAGAGCACGTACATCGGCAGGGCGAGCAGTGCCATGGTGAGCGGGTTGCCGTCCGGTGCGGCGATGCCGCCTGCGACGACGAACGCGAAAAGCGCATGCCGGCGATAGCGCCCCAGCCACGACGCGTTGACGATGCCCAGGCGCGCGAGTCCGACGAGCACGATCGGAAGCTGAAAGATCAGGGCGAAGAGCGCGAGCAGGATCAAGACGAAGTTCAGCGTTTGCGCGACGCCGAAGGTCGGCTGCGCGACCGCGTCGGTGATATAGAGCAGCGCCGCCACGACGCGCGGGATCACGATGAAGTGCGCGAAGGCCAGACCCAGCGCGGCGAGCAGCAGCGAGGGAACGATGAAGCTGTAGACCATGCGCCGCGTGCGCGGATGGATCGCCGGAACCACGAACATCCACGCTTGGTAGAAGAGCACCGGCAGCCCCAGTACGATGCCGCCGATGAGCGAGAACTTGAATTCGGTGAAGATCACGTCGGCCGGACCGAATGCGTGCAATTGGACGCCGTGAAAATAGGTCTGCACCATCCACTTGATCACGAACTGCGCCGGCCAAAAGAGCACGACGGCGATTCCGCCGACGCAACCGATCGCGATCAAGAGACGCGAGCGGAGCTCCCGCAGGTGCTCCGTGAACGGCATCTCCTTTTGATCCCATGTGGACTCGTCGCTTCGCGATGAATCCGTAACGCTCGGATCGCTCTGCGACCCGATCCGTTCCCGTACTTCCACCGGCGAAACGGTTACGCTTGGGTGCCTTTACCGGGGGTCGGCGGCGGAACGGCTTCACCGGCAACGCTGCCCGCCTCGACGTTTTGCATGACGTCGGCGCGCTGCGCTTCCACTCGTGCTCGCGCTTCTTCGCGGGCGCGCGCGGTCGCCTCGTCGGCCTCGATCTGACCCATCATGAACTCTTTCTTGGCTTGACCGGCACTGCGAGCCAGCTTGGGCAGCCGCTCGATGCCGCCGAAGAGCAAAGCGCCGACGATCAGGATGCCGATCACGATCGGCGCGTCGATCAAGGCGAGAATGGGGTGGAGCATGAGGTGGTTCCTTTCTTACGGGGCAGCCAGCGCATCGGCGAGGTGCCCGAGTTCTTCCTTCGCCGCGTTCGGGGGCAAAGGCTCCAGTGCAGCTTTGGCGCGCTTCACGTAACGCGCGATCTCGCGGCGCGTGCCGTCGAGGCCGCCTTCTCGCGCGATGGCGGCGACGACACTGGGAATCCCACCGTTGTCAGGCCCGGCATAAAAACGTGCGACCATGTCCGAAAATTCCCGCTTGCCTGCCTGCAGGGCCAAAATCACGGGAACCGTCATCTTGCGTTCGGTCAAATCGTTGCCGACCGGTTTGCCGAGTGACCGTTCGTCCGCAATCATGTCGAGCAGATCGTCGTTCATTTGAAACGCGATGCCGTAGAGGTCGCCGAACGCGCGCATCGCCTCGATTTGCGCGCCGCTGCCGCCGCCCATGATCGCGCCGCACGCCGCCGACGCGGAAAAGAGCGAGGCGGTCTTCTTTCGCGCGATCTCGACGTAGTCGTCGAGGCGCACGCCGAGATCTCCAAGCGCCTGCAACTGCAGCACCTCGCCGTCGCAGATATCGGCCAGTGTCGCGGAGAGAATGTTGGGCACGGGATGGGGATAGCCGGCGGTGACGTTCTTGAAGATCCACGCGAAGAGATAGTCGCCGGCGAGCACCGAAACCCGGTTTCCGAAGTCGACGGCGGTTGCGTTGACGCCGCGGCGGGTCGGCGCGTTGTCGACGACGTCGTCGTGAATGAGCGTCGCGACGTGGATCAGCTCCATGTACGCGGCCAGGTGGAGGTGACGCGCGGGATCGTCGCCGCAGGCCGCGGCCGCGAGCAGGGTAATTCGCGGACGCAGCCGCTTGCCGCCCGCAGCGAGCATGCGCCGGACCGCCTCGGTGATCAACGGATTATCGGTGGAGAACGTCGCGCGAAAGAAATTCTCTACCAGCTCGTAGAGATTCGATTCGTCGCGTCGCACCGCGCTGGTCATGCCTTCGTTCCGTAATGAATGGCGATCGAGCCGCCCATCAAACGCGCGTAACCGGCGTTCGTAAATCCCGCGCGCAGGAAGCGCTCGCGCAGGTCGTCGGCATTGGGATGATGCGTCAGCGAGTTCGGCAGATAGGTGTACGCCGCGCGCGAGCCGCCGATCAAGCCGCCGACCAACGGGACGACACGATAGAAGTAGAGATCGAATACACGCTTCCAGGCGCGATTCGGCGCCTTGCTGACGTCGAGATTCACGAAGCGGCCGCCGGGTTTGAGCACGCGCAGCACCTCGCGCAAGACCTGATCGATATCGACCACGTTGCGCAGGCTGAAGCCCATGGTTGCACCGTCGAAGCTTTCGACGGCGAACGGCAACGCCATTACGTCGCCCTCGACGAAGGCGGCGTCGCCGCGCGCTTCGCGCGCTGCGCGGGTGCGCGCACCCTTGAGCATCGGCGCGCAGAAATCGATGCCGGTGACCCGCAGCGACGGGTCGGTGCGCAGCAGGTGGAAAACGAGATCGCCCGTTCCACAGCACAGGTCCAGTACCGCACCGCTGCGCGGGGGCGCGAGCAAGGCGATCGCGCGCCGGCGCCACCGCTCGTCCATCCCGCCGGTGAGCACGCGGTTCGCCGCGTCGTAGCGAGGAGCGATGCGCGCGAACATCTCGCGCACGTACGCGCCTTTGTCGCCGACCGGCCCGGCGGATGGGTTGGGTACCTGGGTCGCCATGCGAATTCAGCCTCTTCTCCCCTAGACATGGCCCACCTTTGTCGTGATGGTTGCGCTGATGATGACGCTCAGTTCAACCGACGACCTGCTTTCCGCGCTGCATACCGCGCGGAACGTCTCACTGATTGCGTATACCCTTCCCGCCGGCCGCGTGCTGGATGCGCTGAGCGCGGCCTCGCGCCACGGCGCGCACGTGCGCGTGCGGCTCGAAGGCTACATCTATAAAGACGACGGCAGCGTGGGTTCGGCCAATACGTCGGCGATCGCCAAACTGCGAGCCGCCGGCGTCGATGCGCAGTTCGTTCATCCGGCGGCCGACTCGAACGACCCGATGCTGCACGCCAAGGCGGCATTGGTCGACGGCGCGCTCTTCCTCGACGACCGGAACTGGCCCGACGACGGCGCCGATACGATCGTGCGCGACGACTTCGCGCGCGACGAAGCGATCGTGCGCGACGCTGTCGAGGGCCGCGAGGATAGCCCGACGCCGTTCTTCGCGGTGGCCAAACGCGGGGCGCTTGCTTCGGAGACACGGCTGCTGCACGAAGCGCATGCCGGCGACGACGTGATCGTCGAGAGCGAATCGTTCGGCGCCAACAATCGCGTCTATGCGGCACTCGATGCGGCCGGCCGTGCCGGCGCGCACGTCCGGCTGTTGGTCAGTTCGCGCGATCTGCAAGGGAATACGAACGAACGAGGCGCGCTCGAGAAGCTGAGCCGCGACGGCGTCGCGGTGCGCACGATCGATGCCGACGAAAAACTCGCAATCGTGAACGGCACGCGCGGATGGATGGGCTCGGCCAACGCGACCGTCGCCTTCGATCACCCCGATCAAATCGATTGGGGCGCCCGCACCGACGCTCCCTCGATCGTTACGCATCTGCGCGCGGCGTTCGATGCACGCTGGCAGCGCGCGCAGCCGGTCGCAGTCAGTGCGGCTTCATGATTTCGGCGAGCATGTCGGTCGTGCCGGAAATTCGCTCGAGGTGCGGATAGCGCGGACCGCCGTGATAATCGATGGCAACGGTGGAGTACCAACCGTCCTGCGAGATCACCATCGAAATCGGCCGCCGGTCGTGTTGCGCAACCGTGAGCGCGTAGTCGAAGACGGCGGGATCGAAGCCTTGACCGTCGACCGCCTGGATCGTTTCGCCGACGGCAAGTCCGGCCCGCCACGCCGGTGAATTCTCGCGCACGTCCGTGATCGCGCCGGTCTTCGACGAGATCTGCGCGCCGATCGAATACCACGCGTTGATCGAGTGGCGCAGCGATTCGCCGGCGCTGATGAACCTATTCGGCTTGTCATTGTACACGAGTTTCCAACCGGCGCGGGCGAGCTCGTCGGTGGGCGGGTGCGTGGTGATCGAATAGACGTACCGCTGGAAGAATGCGTGCCAATCGTAGGGCTGCGTTTGGTTCAGCAGCGCTTCGATCTGCGCGCGGTCGTAGGTCTTGACGATCGGGCCGGTGAGCGCGGGCTCGCTGTAGAGGTGCAAGAACGTGTCGAGCGAACGCGCGCCGTGCGAACGCTCGCGGATGATCGTGTCGGCGTCGAGCCACATCAGCTCGCCCTCGGTGTAGAAGTCGCCGGCGCCGCGCCGGATCGCGTGATAGTCGCCGCGCGCGGTGTAATAGTAGGGCGCGCCGGTCGTGAGGTCGATCAGCGGCGTCGTGGCGCGGCCCGTTTCCGTATCCATCTCGGCGTAGAGCGAAGCGAGATACTCGGGGTAGTCCTTGTAATCGCGAATGCCCGAACGGAACGAGAGCAGATCGCCCAGGTATTGGTTCATGCTCTCGTAGACCCACAGCAGATCGGTCTGCTGCGGAACCTGGAAGTTGGGTGTCGTCAAATCGTCCGGCCGCCGGTATTTGCCGTTCCAGGAGTGCGAGAACTCGTGCGTGACGAGATCGCCGCCCTGCAACGCTTCGAGCGGGTTGGTCAAAAAATCGTCGGGCGCGCGGTCGTCGCTGGACTGATGGTGCTCGATTCCTTGAAAGCCGATCTGGTCAGAGAGCGTGAGCAGCGCATGATAATCGACGAAGTGACGCGACCCGTAGAGCGCAAACGCTTGCGCGGGGACGCGCTTGTACGCATCGAGCATCTTCTGCGGCACGTCGAGATCCTGCGGCCGGCCGGCGAACGCGTCGAGCTGCACGAACGAGCCGTCGCCGCTCCAGAGCGTCCACTTCTTCACGTAGCTGCCCATGTCGAGCGGTGAGTCGACGAGCATATTGAGCGGCGTGAGCGCGAAGGCAACGGTGTTGCCGCTGCGCTGCGGATCGCGCAACGCCGTACCGAACTGCCATCCGCTCGGAAGCACGATCGTCGGCTTCACGAAGTAGTCGTGTGAATCGATCCCGTTCTGATACAAAATGAACCGATTCCAATTGACGATTGCGACGTCGTGCGTGGCCATCGTGTCGCCGGGCGCGTTCATCAGTACCGTGAAATCGACGTTGAGCGAATCGACGCCGGTGGGCACGTCGACGTGAAATTGGTAGAGATGGACGCTATCGCGCCGCCAGTCGAGCGCCGCACCGCCGGCTCTGACGCGAATCGAGACGAGATCGTAGAGCGGGCCCGTGGGACCGTGTTCGCCGGGTATCCATTTCGGGTAGACCAGCGTGAACGGGCCGGGCCGAACCGGCACGGTCTCGTGCACGTAGGCGATGCCGCGCGCAGCAAGCGAGGCATCGACGAGCAGCGTCATCGGTTGAGCTTGCGTTGCGTACGGCGTTGCCGCCGTGAACGGCAGCAACGCGCCCATAAGAACGAGAACGAGATTCATCTCCGGCTCCTCTGCTGCGATTTATTTCAAGGCGAACAACGTGCGCGCGTTCGCGTCCGTTGCGGTGACGACTTCGTCGAGGGAGCATTCGAGCACTTCGCTCAATTTCTGTGCCGCGAGCGCGACATACGCGGGCTCGTTACGGTCGCCGCGGTGCGGGATCGGTGCGAGATACGGGCAATCCGTCTCGAGGACCAGCGGCCGAAGACCGACGGCGCGCACCGCCTCGCGCAGCGGCTCGGCGGTCTTGAACGTGAGGACGCCGCCGATTCCGAGGTAGAGTCCGAACTCTTGCGTGAGCACCTGCGCTTGCGTCGCATCACCCGTGAAGCAATGCACGACGCCGCGCATCGGTGCTTGCCACGCCGCACGCAGCATCGCGGTAAAATCGTCGAACGCGTCGCGTTGGTGAAAGATGAACGGGAAACCGGTCCCGCCGGCGAGATCCAGCTGCTCGCGCAGCACCCGGCGCTGGACGTCGCGCGGACTGTGATCGTAGTAGTAGTCGAGTCCGGCCTCGCCGATCGCGACGATGCGCGGATCGCGCAGAAAGGGCTCGAAGATCGAGGGTATATCTACCGGCGCATCCTTGGCTTCGTGCGGATGGATGCCGACCGAGGCGTAGATGCGGTACTCGCGCGCGGTTTCGAGCGCTCGAAACGAATCCTCGAGGTCGCAGCCGACGGTGACGATCGTCGAGAGGCCGGCGACTCGCGCCCGATCGATGACGACGCCGCGATCGTCGTCGAACTTGCGATCGTGCACATGAGCGTGTGTATCAATCATACTGCTTCGCTTCGCTCCGCAGTATGATCGCTAAGTTGAACCGGCGCTCCGCAGCTTGCGCTGCTGCGCGCCCCCCGCACGCAAAGCGTGCGGGGTCCCCCCGAGTGCGCGCTGCAAGCGTTTGTCATTTGTCCGAGAAGCGAGGCGTTGAGTGAGGGGCGATCACACAGCATCATGCGCTTTCCAAATCCTCCACCATGCGGTTGCGGCCCTGGCGCTTGGCTTCGTACAAACCTCGATCGGCACGGGCAAGCATGGTTTCGGCGGTATCGCCGACGCGCGCGGCCGTGACCCCGATGCTGGTGGTGACCGGGTCGCCGGCGGCATGGCGCATGCCGCCGAGCGCAACCGCTAGACGCAGACGCTCGCCGACGGCGAGCGCGACCTCGCGGTCGGCGCCCGGCATCACGATCAGAAACTCTTCGCCGCCGATTCGTCCGGCGGTATCACCGCTGCGCACGCCGCTGCGAATGATCTCGCCGATTTTGCGCAAGCACGCGTCGCCGGCCGCGTGACCGAGTTCGTCGTTGATGGTTTTGAAGTGGTCGATGTCGAGCAGAAGGACGGCGCCGAGCTCGGAAACCGAAAGGTCGTCGACCATCGCTGCCAGCCGGTCCATCACCGTGGCGCGATTCACCAGTCCCGTGAGGCCGTCGATGGTCGCGGCGCTCTGCGTGGCTGCGATCGTGCGCATGTCGCGCAAGAGCGGCGCGAGCTCGATCGCGGCGTTGGTGAATTGCGCGATCTGCTCGTGCAAAAGCGGCCGGTCGTGCCGCCGGAAGACGGCGATCGCTCCGTGCAGCTCACCGTCCGAAAGACGCGCGCTGAAGGCGTAGGCGATATAGTAGTCGTCGCGTAGCGAGGTCGAAGGCGCTCCGCCGAATTTCAAGCGCGCGAGGACGCGGCGTCCCAGCTCGTCGCCTGCGGGACTGAGCGGCGGACCCAGGGTGGTTACCGTCCGCCAGTTCTCGGTGCGCGTCGCCGTCGCGGCCATCACGCAGACCGTCTCGTCGAACGAGGGAACGCGAAGCGTCGCGAGGATGGCGTTGATCTGCGGCAGCGGATCACGCTCGCCGAGCATGGCTTGAACGGCGTCGCGCACCAAACGCAGCCGGTGCAATTCCGCATGCTGTCCGTCGATGGTGCGCAGCAAGCGCGCGCAAAGACAGACGGGCAGCCACATCGCGATAACGACGAGCAGATGCCCGAGCAGGACCTCGTTACGCACGACCGTCGTCCACAGAATGCTTGCCGCGGCAACGCCCCACGCACGGCGGTCGCGCACGAGCCGCCGCCAGATGCGCCGCACCGAGAGATGGAACGTGTAGGCTGCCGACGGGGCGGAGATTGCGAACGTGAATACGACGACCGTCGCGCAGATCAACCCGACGAAGATCGGCGTCGACTGCGACAGCGGCCGGGCTTGTAGCGCGGCGATATTCGCGGCGAATGGAAGCGCGAGCAGCGATGCCAGCACGCGTAGAACGCCGGCACGCGGAAGGTCCGCCACCGCTTCGCCGCGGCGCACGAGCGCGGCGATCCCGAAACCCAGCGCGAAGGCGAGCGCGCAGGCGGTGATACCGACCGCGCCCCCGAGCGCGAGGAGCGGCGCGGCGATCGGAAGATCGAGAACGATTGCTTCGGCAAAGATCCCGGTACGGCGCATGCGCAGTCCGCGCACCGGAAGCGCGTGAAGCGCGACGAACGCGATCGCTGCTGCGGCCAGTGCGGTAACGGCCCAATCGAGACGGGTGAAGGAAGCGGCATAGAGCGTCAGCGCGGCGGCCAGCCCGGCGACGGCGGCAATGCCGCCGCCGACGGTGATCGCGCGGCTCGGCGCCGCCGCTCGGCGCTCCGTCATCCCGGCGCTGCGCTCTGTGCCAACTCGATGCGCGGGAAGAGAATCTCGCCGCCTACGACCTGCGTTCCGGGCTCAAGCCTGCCCCAGATCAGTGCGCGCGCCCAATCGTCGCCGATCCCTTCGCGCAGACCGAGCTGCTCCCACATCTGCGCGGTACGTTCGGGCATGAACGGGTGCAGCAGGATCGCGAGCCAGCGCAGCCCTTCACACAGATCGTAGAGCAGCGCGTCCAGTTCGTCGCTGCGGCCCTCTTTGGCGAGCGCCCACGGTTTGCGTTCGTCGATCTCGCGATTGAGTGCGCTCACGAGTTCCCACGCCGCTTCGAGTGCGCCGCGAAAGTCGAGGTTGAGGATCGCTCCGCGCACGCGCTGCGGCAGATCGGTGAAGCGCTCGGCGAAAACGCGTGATGAACCGCGTGCGGGAACCGCGCCGCCGCGATACTTTTGCAGCATCGAGATCGTGCGCTTGACCAGATTGCCGAGATCGTTGCCGAGGTCGCTGTTGTGGCGCTGCGCGATCTTTTCTTCCGAATACGAGAAGTCGCTGCCGAACGGTGCTTCGCGCAAAAGAAAATAGCGCAGCGAATCGGCGCCGAAGCGCTCGGCGAGGAGGAACGGATCGACCGCGTTGCCGAGGCTCTTGCCCATTTTTTGCCCATCGACCGTGATCCACCCGTGCGCGAATACGAGCTTCGGTTCGGCTTCGCCGAGCGCCCAGAGGATCGCCGGCCAGATGATCGTGTGAAACCGCGCGATCTCTTTTCCGACGAGTTGCACCGACGCCGGCCAAAGCGAATGAAAACGTCGCTCGTCCTCCGACCAATCGATCGCGGTGATGTAGTTGAGCAGCGCGTCGAACCAGACGTAGATGACAGCTTGCCCTGAGCCGCTCGAAGGGCCGCCGTCCGGAATCGGAATGCCCCAGTCAAAGTTGGTGCGCGAGATCGAGAGATCTTCGAGGCCTTCTTCCAGCATCGCGACCATCTCGTTGTAGACGCTGCGCGGCCGCACCCACTCGGGGTTGGCCTTGAAATGCGCGAGCAGCCGGTCGCGATACTTCGAGAGACGGAAAAACCAATCGTCCTCGGAGATCCACAGCACTTCGCGCCTGCACGTGGGGCAGCGCCCGTCGACGAGCTTCGACTCGAGCCAGAAGGTCTCGTCGTTGACGCAATACCAGCCTTCGTACTTCCCCAAGTAGACGTCGCCGCTGGCGCGCAGGCGTTCGAAGACGCGCTGCACTTTGATTTCGTGGCGCGGCTGCGTGGTCCGGATGAAATCGTCGTATTCGACGTGATAGGCGGCAAAGAGCGACTGCCAGCGCGGTACGAGCTCGTCGCACCAGGCTTGCGGCGTCGTGCCGTGTTCGGCCGCGGCGTTGGCGACCTTTTGGCCGTGCTCGTCGGTGCCGGTTAGAAAGAAGGCCGGACCGGCGGTTCGCGCGGTGCGGGCCAGCACGTCGGCGACGACGGTGGTATAGGCGTGACCGATATGCGGGTCGCCCGAGATGTAATAGATCGGGGTGGTGACGTAAAAGGCGCGGCTCATGCGAGGAGGATGCTGTTCGGCGCAGGGGCGCGCCTACCCGCGCCGCTTGGCCTTGCGCTCGGTCGCCCGGGCGTAAAGATCGCGCCGCGCGCCCGCGCCGATGCGCGCGAGGGCGCGTGCGATCTCGGCAACGCTTTCGCCGCGCTCGAGCCGTTCGTCGATTGCGGCGTCGAGATCGGGCGGCGGTAGCTCGCGCGCGGCGCCCGTGTAGGGCGCGAGCACGAAGGCGATCTCGCCCCGTACCGGATCCGCCAACGCGGCGGCGACCTCGGCCGGCGTACCGAGAAGCTGTTGCTCGAAGCGTTTGGTGTATTCGCGCACCACGAAGACCTTCGCATCGGGAGCGAGCGAATGCAGATCGGCGAGCGATTGCACGATGCGCTGCGGCGATTCGTACCACGCCGTGGTCACGCCCGAGCGCAGCGCTGCGGCAAACTGCTCTCGTCGTGCGCCGGTCGCGCGTGCGGGAAAGCCTTCAAAGGCAAAACGGCGCAGTGAAAAACCGCTGAGCACGAGCGCACCGAGCACCGCACTGGGTCCGGGAAGGACGTCGACCGCGACGCCGGCCGCGCGCGCCGCGGCGATCAGTTCGCTTCCGGGATCGGAGATCGCCGGCATGCCGGCGTCGGTGACGACCGCAACGCGCTGCGCGCGCGCCCGCTCGAGGATGCCGGCCGTCACTGCGGCGGCGTTCGCTTCACGATAGCTCCACAATTCTTTCGTGGCGATCTCGAGCGCACCCAGAAGCTTGCGCGTGACTCGCGTGTCCTCGGCTACGATCAGCTCCGCGTCGCGCAGCGCTTCGATCGCGCGCAGCGTGATGTCGCCGAGATTTCCGAGCGGAGTAGGAACGAGGACGAGCGGCATGACCTCTCCTTCGCCGTCCAGAAAGCGAACTCTCGTTATGGCCATCGACGTCGAGCATCCGCCGGTCGGCGCGCGGCTCGAGCTCTACATCAGCCCCAGCTGTCCGTACTGCCGCGAGGCGCGGGCCTACTACGACGCGCACGGCGTACCGTACACGACGCACGACGCGCAGAACGATCGTCGCGAGCGGGAATCGATGCTCGCGCTGACCAAGGGCGACCCGACGGTTCCGGCGATCGTGATCGACGGAGCTTACGTGCAATCGGGCTGGGGACATCCGCCGCGCGGCTGAACCGTACACTAGCCGTTCGGTCGAACGGATTGGCACGAACCGTAGTCTCTCGCACGATACGATCGCACGTGCATCTGTATTGGGACGGCGTCAACCACCCGTGCGGCGTTAGGCCGTAGCGGGAGTCTGCCTAAGAGCGGATGACGCTCCAAACCTGACGCAGGCTGGGCGAGCGGCCGTACAGCAACATCCCGACGCGATAGATCTTTCCGGCAAAGACGGCAATCACGTAGAGCGCGGCGAGGTTGATCGCGATCGAAACCGCGATCTGCCAGACCGGAACGTTGCTCACGGCAATGCGCGTAAACATCACGAACGGCGCGAGCAGCGGAACGTAACTCGTGACGACGGCGAGCGTCGAGTCGGGCACTTGGAGCGTCGCGATGGCGATGAAAAATGCCGCAACCACCGGCAGAGCCAGGGGCAGCGTGATGCTACCGAGGTCCTCGGTCCGGTTGATCAACGAGGCTGCGCCCGCGAAGAGCGTCGAAACCTGAAGAAAACCGATTACGAAAAAGACGAAGAACGCCACGACGATCCCCGGCGTGATGACGTCGAGAACGCTCCCGAGCGACAGAATTCCGCCGCCGGAAGCCGCGGCTTGTGAACCGCCGGACCCCGCGCCGAGAAAGAGGATCGTCGCGATCCAAACCGCGAGCTGCACCATGCCGAGCGTCGCCGAGGCGAGGATCTTTCCGCTCAGAAGCGCCGCGGGGTTCACCGACGCAACCAGCAGCTCGGCAATCCGGCTCGTCTTCTCCTCGGCGACCGAGGCCGTCACCAGTTGGCTGTTGAGCAGAATGAGAAGATAGAGAAAGAAGATCAACGTGTAGGCGATCGCGCGAACCGCTGCGGCCTGCTTCGCGGAGCTGAATTTGGACCCGACCGCCGCGATCGCGATCGGTATCGCGGAGATTTTCTTCACCTCGGCGGCGCTGCGCTGCGTCGTCAGTTCGAGCTGCAGCGGAAGAAGCTCACGGCGAAGCAGGCCTGGCTCGACGCTTCCCGGATCGTGCGCGAAGACGGTGACGCGGAGCCCGTCGCCGGCGGCGCGTAATTCGATCGCGGCGGCGGCGCCGTGACGTTTCAAGAACGCATCATCGATCGGTTGCAGTGGTAGCGAGCCGAGAATGCGATCGTTCGCGGCGAGCAGCGGTTCGGCGCGTGCCGTTAGGGTGGCGCTGCCGATCAGCACGACCGCGTTTGCGCTGCTGACTTGTTTGTCGAGAAAAGCGGGGAGCTTTCCGACCAGCGCGATCGCGAGCACGCCGACCACGAGACCCACGATGAACGGCCGCGAACGGATTCGACGCGCGAGTTCGGCGGCGTAGACGGTTGCCAGATCCTCGATCATGCGGCGGTCTCTCCGATGGCGCGCAGGTAGATTTCGTGCAGCGAGGGTTCGAGCGCCTCGAATTTGGTGACCGGCGCGACGTCGACGAGTCGATGCAGCAGCGCGGCGAAGTCGGTTGCGGCGGGGACTTGATAATCGATGGCGCCGTCCACGCGGGCGAGCGCGTGCGCGCCGGCGACGCCTTCGAGCAGATTGCGAACCGCTTCGCTCGGCGGCGCGACCCGCACGACCCGCGTCGGCCACGCCGAACGCAGCTGCGCGAGCGACCCTTCGGCGCGGTTGGCGCCACCGGCGATGATGCAGAATCGCGAACAGAGATCTTCGAGCTGCCACATTTGATGGCTCGAAAGGATGAGGGTGGTACCGTTGCTCTGCAGCTCGCGCAATACCGCGAGCAACACTTCGGCGTTGACCGGGTCGAGTCCGGAGAACGGTTCGTCGAGCACCAGCAGGACCGGGGCGTGCACGGCGGCGCACGCGACCTGCACCTTCTGCTGGTTGCCCTTCGAAAGCTCACCGCACGGCCGATCGGCGTAAACGGAGAGACCCAAGCGTTCGATCCAGCGATCGATCCGCTTGGTCAATTCGGGCTCGCGCAAGCGGTGCAGTTTGGCAAAGTAGGTGATTTGCTCGCGGACCTTCATTTTGCCGTAGATCCCGCGCTCTTCCGGTAGATAGCCGAAATGACGCCGGCTCTCGTCGCCGACCGCTGCTCCGTTCCAGCGAACGCTGCCGCGGTCGGGAACGAGGATGCCGAGAATCATTCGCATCGTCGTCGTCTTGCCCGAACCGTTGGGGCCGAGCAGCCCGAACGTCGCTCCGTCTTCGATCGCGAAGTGCACGTCGCTCACGGCCCTCACCGAGCCGAACTCCTTGCGAACGTGATCGACGTCAAGCATACCGATAGCTCAAGGCGGACATCGCCGCGAACGCGACTAGAAATCCGACGTAGTACGAAAGATCGCCGTACTGGGGAAATGCTCGCGCGAACGCTCCGCCGAACCAGGCTTGATTCCAAAACGGAATCGATGCAGCAACACCCGCGAGCCACGCGAGCGTGCCGGGTCGCCACGCCGCAACGTGCTCGGGATCGCGATTTGCTCCGCGCGCGCGCCAGCGATCGGCAAGCACCACCCCGGCCCACGGCGCGGCCCAATACGAGAGCAATAAAAGGAAGTTCGTGTAGAACACGGCCGTGTCGGCCGGATTCGAGCCGCCCAGGGCGAGCAGCGCGCCGACGATCCCAACCGCGAACGCGGCGACCGCGCGCGAGATGCGCACGTCGAAAGCGACCAGCGCGGCCAGCGCGCCCGAGTACAAGTTCATGCAGTTGGCAGTCAAGGTGCCGAGAACGACGGTGACGAGCACGACCTTTGCTACCGCGCCCGAGCCCAAGAGTTGCGCGATCGCTTGCGTCGGAACCTCGGTGCGCAAATTTACGTGCGAGGCGCTGACCGCTGCCGCGCCCATGATCTCGATCGCGATGCAGGGCAGCGCACAGCCGAGAAAGGCGAACCACCATACGGCGCGCGGATTCGTGCTGCGCGGCAGGTAGCGCGAGTAATCGGAAGCGCAGGGAACCCAGCCCATGGCGTACGCGAACGCGAGCGCCGCGGCAAACATGAAGCCTTGCAACGGCGCGTGCGAGGGCGCCCATGACGCGTGCGGTAAGGTCACCGCCCCGAGTAGGATGAAGCCCGCGGCCAGCAGCACGGCGCTCGCGCGTTCGAACGCACCGATCAGATTGTAGCCGTAAACGGCAAGTGCGATCTGCAGCACGAGCATGATCGCCAGCGCCAGGCCGTAGCCGATATGGACGAGCGTTTGCAACGCATAGGCCCCGAAGATCGTGTTGATCGCGAACCAGCCGATGCCGGCCAGAAACGAGAGCGCCGCGGGTGCGCTGTTGCCGCGGCGTCCGAACGCGAGGCGCGAGGCGAGCATTTGCGGCACGCCGTAGCGCGGACCGAACGTCGCAAGCACGCCGAGGATGGCAAAGCCGAGCACGTTGCCGACGACGATGCCGAAGACGGCGCTGCGTAAATCCGCGCCGAAGAGCGCGGCGATGAAGACGCCGACCATCCAGGTCGCGATCTCGGCGTTGGCTGAAAACCAGACGCCGAAGAGATCGCGCGCGCGGCCGTGACGCGAACTCTCGCCGACCGGTTCGATGCCGATCGGCTCGACCACGAGGACCTGATCTTTATAGATCAAGCCGTCAAATCGGCAATCCAGCGTTCGACCGCGTCCGCTTTCGAAGGCAGGATCGCGGAGAGATTCTCGCGTCCGGCGGCGGTGACGACGACGTCATCCTCGATTCGCACGCCGATGCCGCGCAGTTTCGGCGGGACCGTCTCGTCGTTCGGTTGGAAGTAGAGGCCGGGCTCAACGGTGAGCACCATTCCCTCGCGAAGCGAGCCGAACTTGTAGTTCTCGGAACGCGCGCGCGCGCAATCGTGCACGTCCAGGCCGAGCATGTGGCTCACGTTGTGCAGCGTGTACCGGCGGTAGCACTGCTTCTGCGGATCGAGCGCCTCGTCGAGCGAACATTTCAGTACGCCCAGATCGATCAAACCTTCGGCCAGCACCCGCATCGCGCGCCGGTTCGGTTCGAGAAAGTCGTTGCCCGGCGCAACCGCGTCGATTCCAACCCGTTGCGCCTCGTAGACGATATCGTAGACGGCGCGCTGCTCCGGCGAATAGCGCCCGCGCACGGGCATCGTGCGGGTGATGTCAGCGGTGTAGAGCGAGTCGCATTCGACGCCTGCATCGAGCAAAAGCAGCGCGCTCGCGTCGAGGGTGCCGTCGTTGCGCGTCCAATGCAGGGTGCAGGCGTTGTGTCCGGACGCGGCGATCGTCAGGTAGCCGACGTCGTTGGCTTCGATCCGCGCGCGGTTCCAAAAGGCGCCCTCGAACTCACGCTCGCTCGTCGCGCGCGGAAAGAGCCGGATGACGTCTTCGAAACCCGCTTTGGTGATCTCGCAGGCCTTGCGCAGTTCGGCGACTTCGTACTCGTCCTTGACTAACCGCATTTCGGAGAGGCGAACCGCAAGTTCGTCGTCTTCGTCGTCATGCGGCAGCGCATCGTCGATCGCGCGATTGTGACCGCGCAGCACACGCACGGGATGGTGGGCGGAGGCGAGGTCTTCGAGAAAGGCCGGAATCTCTTGCAGCGGGCGAGTTCGATCGACGCCGAAGAAAATCTGGCTCTCGTCCAATCCGCGGTGCCGCCCGACCCAGAGTTCGCCGTAGACACGATCGGTAAAGAAGTCCGCCTTGCCCCGGTTGTGTTCGGGCACGAAGAGCAGCGTGCGATGCGATGCTCCTTCCGGCTCCATGACGAGCAGCGCCCCCGGTTCGCCGGTTCCCATGAGATACGCGAAGTCGCTGGCCGGCCGGAAACGAAAGCAGGTGTCGTTGGCGCGCACGTGTTCCTGGCCCGCCGGTATCACGAGGTACCATCCCGGATAGGCGCGCGAGAGTTCGTCGCGCCGCGAACGCAGCCGCGCGAGCTGCGGGTGAGCACCTACGCGCAACGGCGCTTCGAGCCAGCCTTGCGACATGAACTCGACCAGCGCCGGCGGCGTGTCGCTGTCGTGACTTGCCTTGGAGGGTGTGCTCGGGGCGGGCTTGGTGGAGTCTGCGCTCATAGAACTCTCATTCGGGATCGCCAACTTGAACCCCGGTTTCTCAGCTTTTCCCCTGCCGGCATGCCGTAGAAAGATGGTATGAAACGTCTTTTTCTTGCACTCACACTCCTCTTCGCCGTGCCGGCCGTCGCGCTTGCGCAGCAAGACCCCGGCGCGCCCGGTCCGGCGATGCGAGCGCAGATGCACGCGCAGTTCCAACAGATCGAAACGATGCACCGGCAATTCCGCGCGGAGGTGCTCGGCGCGCTCACGCCGGCGCACAAGCGCCTGTTGGCGTCGATCGCCGGCAATTTGGCGGTATCCGTGAATCCCGACCGTCGCGCCGCGATCGCGCAGCTCGACGCCGCGCTCTCGCCCGCCGAGAAGTCGGCGATTCTCGCCGATGCCGCGCAAATGCGCGGTCAAATGAAGACCATCATGGCGCAGATCAAAGCCGATCATCCGTGGCCGCATGCGAGCGGTAAACCATGGCCGCACCGCAGCCGCGGCGCGCGCAAGCCGCATGCTCCCGACGCCGGAGCGATTCTGCTCGGCCTCGCCGGCGGCGGGCACGGGATGCCGATGATGGGCCGTTGGCACCAGGGCGGTGCTCCCCGTCGTTAGCCGAGCGCGATATCTAAACCCAGATCGAGGGCGGGTGCGCCGTGGGTGAGCCACCCGACCGAGATCAAATCGACGCCGCTGGCAGCAACGGCTGCAATCGTTTCGGGGCGAATACCGCCGCTGGCTTCCGTTAGAACCGCGCCGTTCACGACGCGCACGGCTTCGGTCAACGCCGGCGGCTCCATGTTATCGAGCAGTACCGCGTCGATCGGTTCGCGCAGCGCTTCGCGCAGCTGCTCGAGCGTATCGACCTCGACCTCGACCTTGACCATGTGTCCCGCGAGCGCGCGCACTCGCGCAACCGCTTCGCGAATCGAACCGGCCAGCGCGAGATGGTTGTCCTTGATCAAGACCGCGTCATCGAGACCGAAGCGGTGGTTGCTTCCGCCGCCGCAGCGCACCGCGTATTTCTCGAGAATTCGCAATCCCGGCGTCGTCTTGCGCGTATCGACGATGCGCGCGCGCGTCGCGGCGACCGCGTCGACCAAGGCGCGCGTCGCGGTCGCGATTCCGCACAGACGCGAGAGCAGGTTGAGCATCGTGCGCTCGCCGGTCAGGAGCACGCGCGCCGGCCCTTCCAAATCGGCGACGACGCCGCCGGGCGCGACGAGCTCGCCGTCGTGAATCCGTGTTCTCGTCGTGACCGCGCCCGGTTCGAGCAGATCGAAGGTGAGGAGCGCCGCGTCCAGCCCGGCGACCACGCCGCCGGCGCGCGCGCGAATCTGTGCGGTCGTGCGCAGCTCGCGCGGAACGATCGCATCGGTTGTGAGATCGCCGCCGTGGGCGAGGTCTTCGGTCAGCGCGGCGCGCACGAGCGGCTCGATCAGGAGCCGCGCCGGCGCGCTACGCTCGCAGGAGATGCGTGAAGGAGCGTTTCGCAAGCGCTTCATCCGTCGCGGGATAGTCGGAACGGTAGTGACTGCCGCGGCTCTCTTTACGCGAGAGGGCGGCCTCGGCGATCAATCGCGCCACGACGAGCAGATTCCGCAGGTCGTTTCCTGCACGAGGAAAGCCTCGTTCGAGATCCTCGATGCGTGAGAGTGCTTCGCGCAGGCCGAACTCGTTGCGGACCAGACCCACATTGGTGTGCATCAGGTTCCGCAGATCGCCAATCACATCGTTGTGATCCGCGTCGCTCGACTCCGCTGGGCTACGCTCGTCGCCGGCGGCGTCGAGGGGCTCGGGGTGAGAGAGGGCAATGCTTTCGGCTACGCGGGAACCGTACACCAGCGCTTCGAGGAGCGAGTTGCTCGCCAACCGGTTCGCACCGTGCACGCCGGTTGCGCTCGTTTCACCGCACGCCCACAATCCGGCCACCGAGGAACGGCCCCATTCGTCGACCGCGATGCCGCCCATATGATAGTGCGCCGCCGGTGCCACCGGAATCCGCGCTGCGCGCGGATCGATTCCCGCCGATTGACAGAATCCGAAGACCGTCGGAAACTCTTGCGGAAATTGTTCGCCGATCGCTTCGCGCGCATCGAGACCGACGAGACGGCCGCGCTGCATCTGTTCGAAAATGGCGCGCGCGACGACGTCGCGCGGTGCAAGTTCCGCGTCCGGATGAATCGCCAGCATGAACCGCTCGCCCAGGTCGTTGAGCAGGACGGCGCCTTCGCCGCGCACCGCTTCGGTCACGAGCGGCATTGGATCGAGACCCACGGCGAGTGCGGTGGGATGAAACTGCACGAACTCCATGTCGGCGAGCGTGGCGCCCGCGCGCGCGGCCATCGCGATGCCGTCGCCGGTCGCCTCGACGGGATTGGTGGTGTACCGGTACAGGCGACCGATGCCGCCGGTGGCGAGCACCACCGCCGGCGCGAGAAACGTGAGCGCGCGGCCGTCGCGGTCGTGTGCGTGCACGCCGGCGACGCGTCCGTCCCGCAGCACGATGTCGTGGGCAGTGATGTCTTCGACGACGGTGATCGTCGGCGCTTCACGCACGGCGGCGATGAGCGTGCTCAGAATCTCGTGGCCGGTGGCATCGCCGCCGGCTTTGACGATGCGTCGCCGTTGGTGTGCCGCTTCCCGGCCGAGCGCGAGTTCGCCGGACGCGTCACGGTCGAACGCAGCACCGAGTTCGAGCAGCTCCTCGATGCGTGCCGGTGCGTCGTTGGTCAAGATCGTGACGATCCGCGCGTCGCTGATGCCGGCGCCGGCGCGCTGGGTGTCGATCGCGTGCAGCGAGGGCGAGTCGTCCGTGCCCATCGCGGCCGCGATACCGCCTTGCGCCCAATCGGTCGCTGCGCCGCTCCCGAGGCGGCGTTTGCACAGAACCGTAACCGGCAACGGCGCGAGTTTGAGCGCCGCCATCAATCCGGCGATGCCGGCGCCGACGATCACCACGGCGGCGCGCTGTGCGTTCACCGGGCACCGCGCGCGCGGGAAAAGTCGAGCATGCGTTCGACCGCGGCGCGGGCGCGCTGCGCGACCGCCGCATCGACCGTGACTTCGTACTGCATCGTCTGCAAGCTGTGCAGGATTTTCGGCAGCGTGTTGCGCTTCATGTGCGGACACAGATTGCACGGCCGCACGAATTCGACGCTTGGATAGCTGCCGGCCACGTTATCGGCCATCGAACACTCGGTGACCATGAGCACGCGCGCGTTCTGGTGCTCGCGTACGTATTCGGACATACCGTGCGTCGACCCGACGAAATCGGCTTCCGCAAGAACGTCCGGCGGACACTCGGGGTGCGCGATCACGACGAGCCGCGGATCGCCCTGCCTGTACTTACGAATGTCGGCGCCGGTGAATCGCTCGTGCACTTCGCAATGGCCCTTCCACGCGATGATCTCGGTCTTGGTCTTCGTAGCGACGTACTTTGCAAGATATTCGTCGGGAAGGAAGATCACCCGCGGAACTTCGAGCGCCTCGACGATCTCAACCGCGTTACCACTGGTCACGCACACGTCGGATTCGGCTTTGACCGCGGCCGACGTGTTGACGTAGGTGACGACCGGAACGCCGGGATACCGCTCGCGCAGCAAGCGCACGTCGGCCGCGGTAATCGACTCCGCCAGCGAACAACCGGCGCGCAGGTCCGGCACCAACACGGTCTTCTCGGGGTTGACCAGCTTGGCGGTCTCGGCCATGAAGTGCACGCCGCACAGCACGATGACGTCGGCCGGCGTTTTTGCAGCTTGGATCGCGAGCGCAAGCGAATCGCCCACGATGTCGGCAACCGTGTGGTAAATCTCGGGTACCTGGTAGTTGTGCGCGAGTATGACGGCGTTGCGCTCGCGCTTGAGGCGGTTGATCGCAGCGACGTATGGCGCGTGCAGCGGCCACTCGACGCGTGGAATCACGTTGGCGACGCGTTCGAGGATCGGCGCGGTTTCACGCTCGTCGTCGGCGGTGAGGGTGAGTTCGGTGGAGGTCATGAATCCTTGGGGGCGATGCGTTCTCTTCGCTACTTCTCAATACCCGTGATCGGCGCGATCGTTTGCGCTTGCTGGTATGCAGTCGCGGGCGCACAGGTACCGACGCTCGTTCCGACTCCCGGGCACCCGGCGCTCTTTGCGTCGGCGCCGGTCGTCATCGACGGCATACCGGTGTTGCGGATCACGGCGCTGGCGAGCCCGCCGCCCGGGGCGATGCCGATCCAGTCGCGCCGCTTTCTCATCGACGGAGCGATCGCGCAACTCTTGGCGCTCGACCCGGACCGCAACACCACGGTCTACGACCCGGCAAGTTTCAAGGTCGGTATCGAGCGTGAGGGGTCGGAATACGCGCTGGTCGCGACCGACGCGCGTCACCACGCCCCGCTGCCGATTCTCACTGTGACCGCCGAGGACGCCCGTCACGCGAATCTGACCGAAGCCGACCTCGCGCAACAATGGCAGAGCACGCTCCAATCGGCGCTGATCGCCGCGCTCGAACGGCGGCAGCCGGCGGCGATCCACCGCAGTCTGACGGTGCTCGCCGCTACCGCGATCGGGCTGATCGTCTTGACGATTGCAGGCCTGGTGCTCTTCCGATTCCTGCGCAATCGCGCGGCGGCAGTCGTGGTCGCGTGGGGCTTGGCGTTGCTGTGGTTGGCTGCAGTGACCTACGGCTTGCTCCAGTTTCCGCAGAGCGTCGGATACGGAAACGCGATTCTGCATGGAGCGAAGCTGGTCGCGCTGGTGTGGATCGTCGCGTTGGTCGCGGAACGTCTGCTTGCGATCGCGATCGCGCAGAGCGTGCGGGCGTGGGCATTGTTCGGCATCGCCCCGGGAGCGCAGGCGCGTTACCTCTTGCGCGTGCCGACGCTTTCGCGGGCACTGGTCGGCTTCAGCACGTTCCTCGTATTTTTCGTCGCCGCGCTGGCAACGCTGTCGGCGCTGCAAATTCCGATCGCTTCGGTCGTTACGATCGGCGGCATCGCGGCGCTCGCGATCGGCTTCGCCGCGCAGAGCCTGGTTCGCGACTTTCTCAACGGATTGCTGGTGCTCTTCGAAGACCAATACGTCGTCGGCGACTACGTGATGATCGGCGACTACAACGGCATGGTCGAGCACCTCACCCTGCGCGTCGTGCAGGTCCGCGATAGCCGCGGAAATTTGATCACGATTCCGCATAGCACCGTTTCGCAAGTCGTCAACGCGTCGCGCAGCTGGTCGCGTATCGATTATCGGGTCACGATCGATTCCGGCGCTGAGGCACGTAAGGCTCTTGCCGTTCTTCATGAGACGCTCGAAGGGCTGCGTGCCGACCCGTCTTGGCATAATTCCGTGATCGAACCGGTCGAGTGGAGCGGCATCGAAGCGATGTCGCGCAACGGCATCGAGCTTCGCGCGGTGATTCGCACCGTGCCGCTGCGTCAGTTCGAAGTGCGTCGCGAGATCAACGTTCGCGTGCTGGAAGCGTTCCGCGGCGCCGGCATCGCGCTCGGGGTTGATCCGGCGGCGCCGTTCGTGAGCGCGCCGCAGGCGAGTCCGGACCCGACGTGAGGTTCGCCGGGCGCGTCGTGCTGGTGGTGGTCACGGCGCTCGTGATCGTGATCTTCTATGCTCCGATCGGGCACACCGATTTCGCCGGGAACTGGCTGGGCGGCACGTACGGTGTACGGATGGAGAGCGCGGTGAACCCGCGCGTGCAGTCGGTTACACCGGGATCGCCCGCGGCGCAGGCCGGGGTATGCAGCGGCGACATTTTGCAGATTCCGCCCTTCAGCAAGACCTTCACCGCGTTTGCGTATCCGCGTGCCGGAGACCGCGCCGCCTTCATGCTCAAACACGCCGACGGATCGACGTATATTGCGAATCTCACCGCGAGGCAGATCCCCTTTACGCGCGGCGCGCAGGCGCTCGGTGTCATCGCGATGCTGCCGTCGACGATATTCGTGGTGATCGCCTTCGTACTGGTCTTCTTGCGCCCGAGCGTGATGACGTGGAGTTTCTACGCCTACGCGACCGGGTTTCTCTCGACCACCCCTTCGTTCGCGTATTTCACGCCGTATCTCCCGACCGGCGAATATCTCGTGCTCTCTTTCCTGCTCTCGACCGTGTGGGGAAATTTCGCGGTGTTTCCGCTGCTGCCGTTCGTCTTACGCTTTCCCGACGACAAGCTGACCGGCTTCGCGCGCTCGGTCGATCGCGCGGTTTGGGCGGCGATTACCGTCGTCTTCCTCGCGTATGCGTACGAATGGTACCTACGGTGGTCGAGCGGCGTACCGGTCTGGATGGGTTACGCGCTCGATACCTGGCTCCCGCTCGCGGTCTTCGCCACGGCCACTTTTTTCATGGTGAAGAAATATCAGCACGCCCGCGCCGAAATTCGTCAGCGCTTCCGATTCTTGATCGTCGGGTTCGTCGTCTCGTTCATCGCCTATGCGATCTACTTCATCCCCGGCGTTCCGCCGCTGGTCGCGCAGGTCGCCGGCTACGCGGTGATCACCATGCCGATTTGCGTGATGTACGCGGTTCTCAAACACCGCGTGATCGACGTGAACTTCGTGCTCAACCGTGCGCTGGGCTACGGCATTTTGTCGATACTCGTGATCGTCTTCGTCTCGCTGCTCGATTATGGTGCAGGCCACGTCATCGCGCAGACCCGTCTCGCCACCGGCGTCGCGCTCGTCGCCACCATCATCGTCGGCGTACTCCTCGACCGGATCAATCGTACCGTCTCGAACTCCGTGGAAACCGTGTTTTTCCGCGAGCGCCGCGAAGCCGAAGAGTATCTGCGCCGCGCCGCGCGCGCGCTGCCATACGCAACCGATGAAGCAGCGGTCTCCGACGGGCTCGCCCAGGTGCCGGTCGACGCGCTGAAGTTGAGTGCAGCCGCACTCTACCGCCGCTCGAACGACGGCGAGCGGTTCGAGGGCGTCGCGACCGCCTCGAATACGACCGTCGCTCCTCCGGGGTTCGATCGTAACCATCTGCTGGTTCGCATGCTGCAAGCCGGCGAAGAGCGCGTGTGGCTCGATCAACTCCGCGGTCACCTCGACCGCGAGCAGGCGAAACACTACGTGCTCGCGATCCCGGTGACGGTGCGTCACGAACTCGTCTCGTTCGTTCTCTACGGACCGCACCGCAACGGCTCGCAACTCGATCCGGAAGAGGTCGAGCTATTGGAAGAGCTCGCCCGCGAAGCCTCGCGCGCGTACGATCACATCGAAGCGGTGCGCATCCGCGAACGGTACGCGAAATCGGCTGCCGGTAATTAAGCCGGCTGGGGGGTTAGGATAAACGGCGAGTCAGGATTGAATGCCAGGTAACCGCCCCTCCCTGTAGTGTGCCGCTTAGGGTGATGGGCTCCCAGCTACCGGCCTAGTAGTAAGCTCTACATCCCGGCGGTTTGAAATGTCGACTGTTGTCGTAGCTGCGCTACGATAGCGATAGATATTCTAAACACACTATTTAGAAAATATGCTATGATCGTAGCGTGGTTACGACAACTCGGAATAAACTAAAGCGTCTGTACGAGGACCTTCCAGCAGGCAGCCCCCTGACGACAACCCTTCTGTCCAGGCACGGGATATCCGCCGACCTTGCCGTGCACTACGTCCGGACCGGATGGCTCAAAAGGCTAGGCAGGGGAGTTTATTACCGGGCGGGCCAGCCACTTTCTCGAGACGCCACTCTCGTAGCGCTACAATGCCAAATCACGGGGCTCCACATCGGCGGCAAGACCGCTCTCGACTGGTATGGCGTTCGTCACTACGTCGCCAGCCATGAGGTGTTGCACCTATACGGTTGGGCCGCCGCCCGGCTTCCCGAATGGTTCACGACGCGCTTCCCCGGCGAGTACCATCGGAAGCGGCTTTTCAGTGAGACTCCCGACGACATGCTGCACGTCACAGCGTTTGAACAACGCACGGACGGGCCTCTAACATCTTCGCCTGAACGTGCGTTGCTCGAACTGTTAAGCGAGGTAGGAGTTCGGCAGCCGTTACAAGAGGCACGCGAGATCATGGAGAGCGCTTACAACATGCGCGCTGATGTCTTGAACGAGCTTCTACAGAACTGTAAGAGCGTAAAGACTGTCCGTCTTTGTTTGCAATTAGCTCGTGAGCTTGACTTGAATTGGGTCGCGAAGCTCGACCTTAAGAAACTACCTACCGGGAGCGGTCGACCCTGGGTGTCAAAATCGCGAGATGGCCTGCTCGTGCTGAAACCGTGAACCAAACATATATCGACACCGCCCGAATGATGGCTGAAGTTGCACCTTTCATCTTTACAGACGAGAGGCTCGCGCTAAAGGGCGGCACCGCGATCAATCTCTTTCTACGCGACATGCCGCGTCTGTCCGTCGACTTGGATTTGGCGTTCACGGACTACAGAGTGCCGCGTTCTGCCGCTATATCCGCCATAAACGACGCAATTCGGAACGCTCGCGATCGTCTCATTGCGCGCGGCTTTCAGGCTCATGTACCGGCTCAGGGCGATGCTATTGAAGCGAAGCTCCTGATTACACGGGGCACAATCCGCGTAAAGATCGAAGTAAACAAAGTCATCCGCGGAACGGTCGAGCCGATTCAGCGTCTTTCACTTGCGCCTAGGGCAAGAAACACACTCTTGCGAGATCTGGACTTGCCCGTTCTCTCTCCCCACGACGTCTATGGGGGCAAGCTGGTCGCCGCGCTCGATCGGCAGCATCCACGCGACCTCTTCGACGTATTGCAGCTATTTGCGAATGAAGGCATTACGCCAGATATCAGGCGGAGCTTTGTTGTTTACTTGGCCAGTCATAACCGACCAATCCATGAAGTGCTCTTTCCTACAGAACTAGACATATCGCGCGACTATGAGCAGACCTTCCGTGGTATGATGGCCGAACCGGTCGAGTTGTCCGAATTGCTTTCGGCTCGTAACCGTCTGTTCAACGACCTTCCCAAGTCTTTAACACCCGATGAGAGGCAATTCCTAATTTCGCTCGCTAATGCTGATCCGCAATGGAAACTGCTCGATATCGAACATGTTGCGCGATTACCCGCGATTAAATGGAAAGTGCAAAACCTGCAAAAGCTCGCGAAAGAGAATAACGCCAAGTTGCGCGCCCAGGCCGACGAGCTCGCTGGTCGCTTCGCGGGCATCCCGTGAAGCCTTAAACAAAGTGTGTATGAATTCCGGATGTCGCAGCTGCGCGCTTCGCGCCGCGTTTTGGAACTTTCCCCTCGCATCCAGCGCGCTACCGGAGACCTTCTTCCAGCGAGTGCCCGACAGCAACGAAGGTAAAGGGCTCTTCATCGAGTTACGGGTTCTCGATGATCGGGGCCAGCAACGTGTTTGAGCGATACATCGGCATCGATTATTCCGGCGCGCAAACCCCGACGAGCAGCCTGAAGGGATTGCGCGTATACCAGGCATCTCGTGGTTCAGTAACCGCAGAGGTGCCGCCACCGCCAAGCCCGCGAAAACATTGGACGCGCAAAGGAGTCGCTGAGTGTCTCGTCTCCTCGCTCCGAGAATGCAACCCAACCTTCGTGGGGATCGACCACGCGTTTTCGTTTCCGCTGAAATACTTCGCGAAGCACGGCTTGCAGCACGACTGGTCTGCATTTCTCGACGATTTTCAGATGCATTGGCCGACAGATGGCGACCACATGTATGTTGATTTCGTGCGTCACGATCTGTGGGGCGCGGGCGCTTTGCGCTCCGGAAACAGCCGGTGGCGACGCATTACCGAGATTCGCACCCGTACGGCAAAATCGGTGTTTCACTTTGACTGCCAAGGGACGGTCGCAAAGTCTACACATGCCGGGCTGCCGTGGCTGCGCTTCATTCGCCAGCAGCTGGGAGGCAAGGTCTTCTTCTGGCCATTTGATGGCTGGCGCCCACCGGAAGGGGCGTCCGTCATCGCTGAGGTTTACCCGGCCCTCTGGAACAAGGCATTTGACCAAGGCGACCGTAGCGGCGACCAACATGATGCGTTCGTCATTGCGGAGTGGGCACGCCAGCAGGACGAGGTCAGCTTGCTGGAGCCGCTCTTCACTCCTCCACTCTCCAAAGACGATATGGCCGCAGCGGAAGTAGAAGGTTGGATTTTCGGCCTTCGGTAGCCAGGCCAATTTACGGTGGGTCCGATTAAGTCGGCGCTATGTTGTCGACATTTCGGCTGATTCCGCTCTGAAGAAGGGTTGAAGAACACGTGCTCGACGCCCTTCGGATAGTGTGGCTTGACGATGTTGAACGAGCGCAAGAACGCCTCTCGGCGCGTGACCTTTATAACACGACGCGTGAATTGCGCGGGACTAAGTCGGCGTTGCCTTAGCGTGAAAAGAGACCTTGGACGAGCCCGGACGGGCCGCGGTTTAGCGGGCGTCTAACGCGTTAGCGGCGCGCGTCGCCGGGGTAGACCGAGCGCATGCAGCAACTCATTACGCGCCTCGTCGCTGCGGCGGTGCTTGCAACCACTCTTGGTGCAGGCATTGCCGTCGGCGCGCAGACGCAAACGACCACGGCTACGGCACAGATGACACCGTCACCGAGCCCAAGTCCGAGCACGACTCCCTGATAACCGGGAGCACAGGTGAGCGTGCGCGCGTCCGCCGAAATTGTGGTGCGTGGACGCTCACCGCCGCCGGGTCGCCGTATTTGCCGGCCCTTCGTTGCCGTTTGAAGATCGCGTCGCGATCGCCGGCGTCGTTTATCTTCCGCCCGCATCGCGCGGCGACGTCGAGCGCGCAGCGCGAGAACACGACGTCGTCCTATTGATCGACGGCGTCTTTCATCACGATCTCGCGCCTTCGCCCAAGGAATGCTACGCCGCGGTGAGCCGCGCGCGAATGTTCGGCGCATCGAGCATGGGCGCGCTGCGCGCGGCCGAGTGCGCGCCGTACGGATTCACGCCGCTCGGCACGATCGCCAATTGGTATGCGCGCGACGTGATCGACGGCGACGACGAAGTGGCCGTGCTCACGCACCCGGAGACGCACGACGCATTGAGCGTGCCCCTGGTCAACGTGCGTTATGTCGCCCGCCTCGCTTGCCGTCGCGGGTTGCTTGGCGCGGCCGAACGCGACGACTTCATTCGACGCGCGCGAGCGATCTTTTATGCGGATCGCAGCTGGGACGACGTGCTCGAAGGTGCGCCGAAGGATGCCCGTGCGGCAATCGCGTCGATCGCGCGATCGCAGGGTGACCTCAAGCGCATGGACGCGCGCTTTGGTCTGCGCACGGTGCTGCGCAGCCGCGCTCGCCGCGGGCGCGCAGGCGGTGAAACCGCGGCACCGACCCGTGTTACGATCGCGCTCCAGCCTGCGGCCGATACGGCGCCGATCGTTCTGCCGCCATCGGTTCGCAAGGCGCCGCAGACGTACGATCGCGCCGTTCCGTTTACGCAGACGGTCGCGCTGGTACCCGAGCTGCGCCGGCGGTACGGGATCACTCGCGTCGCCGACACGACCCATCTCGATCGCACCCGGATTCCCACCTACTCCGCGCTGGTGCCGCATTCACCCGATCTGCTCGGCGTCTACAACGGAAAGGGAATGACGCCGGAAAGCGCGATGGCAAGTGCGGTCATGGAAGCGGCGGAACGGCAGATCGGGGCGGCCGTGAACCTCCCACTCTTCCGGGAATCGCTGCGGATCGTCGGCGAGCGCATCGATCTTGCGGCGTGCGGCGTGCGTGAGGACGCCGGCGACCGCACGGTCGAGTGCGTGCTCGGCACCGAGCTGCTCACGGGTGAGGCGATCCCCGTTCCGCTTGCGATGGTGCAATGCCCGTGGTTCGGGGAGCGCCTCTTCGACGTCACCTCGACCAACGGTCTCGCCTCGGGCAATAATCTCACCGAGGCGATCTACCACGCGCTCTGCGAGCTGATCGAGCGTCATATCTGGTCGATGTACCACGTCCGCTGTTCACTCGTCCCGCGGTTCTATCTCGGGCCGGAAGCCGGCGATCGTGCGGGCGCGCCGCGAATCGCGCTGCCGGCCGGCGAGGCGAACGTCGACCGGCTCGTGCGCGAAATCGTCGAAGCCGGACTCACGGTTCGCGCGCTCGCGCTGCAAGAGGGTGCGCTCCCCATAACGGTCATCGCCTCGGTCACCGAGGAAGACGCAACTCCGCCGATGGCGCACATGGGGCTGGGCTGCGCGCTCTCTCCCGCGCATGCGCTGACGCGCGCGCTCACCGAGGCGGTGCAAAGCCGCGTGGTCGATATTCAAGCGGCGCGCGAAGACATTCTGCGTTCCGACGAGCCCAAGGGAATCATGGGTGACCACGCGCGGCGTTTGAAAGCGATTCCCACCAAACAGTGGTACTACGACCTGCCTGCGCGGGAGATATTCTTGCGCGATTTGCCGGACCGCAGCAGCGATGATTTGGCTGCCGACCTGCGCACGACGCTCGAGTTGCTGCGCGAGGACGGGTTTGACAGCGTCGTCGCGATCGATCTCTCGCCGCCGGATCTCCCGATCGCGGTCGTGAGAACGATCGTTCCGGGTCTGGAAACGTTCGTCTTCACCGGCGCCATGGGCTCACGCGCGCGTGCGCTGCTGAATCCCTTTGCTTTGCATCGCTAGCGCTCACTCGTTCGAAAGCCCGAGAGGGCGCGCTGCGCCCGCGTCCAACCCGATGCCGGGTGACGCCCTATCTCGCGCGCCTGCGCGCCGGCGACGTCCCGACGGTCGCGGAGTGGAATCAGCATCTGATCACGTTCCATCGCGCGTTCGCCGATGCCACCTCGGGAACGATCTCGCTTTTCCGCGCCGACGGCGGCGCGACGTCGTATGAACTGCTCGCCCGGCGGGTGCGGGAACTGGCGCCGCAGGCTCACGACGTGCTCGACCTGGGCTGCGGGAACGGAACGCTGCTGGCGCAGATCGCGCGCGCGTACGGCAAGGACATCACACTGCACGGGGTCGATCTTTCCGAGGACGAGATCGCGCGTGCCCGGCGCGTCGCACCGCTTGCCTTGCTACGGTGCGCCGATGCGGCTGATGGCCTAGGCCAAAATACCTATGACGTCGTCCTCGCCCATTTGACTCTGGCGATCGTTTCGCGTCTGCGCACGGTCGTGGAGCGGATTCACGCCGCCTTGCGTCCGGGCGCCCTCTTTGCGTGCATCGTTGAAGATCTCGGTGCACCGGAGTCGATCTTCCGCATCGTCGGCGCGGCGCTGGCTTCGCTGGGCGCCGATTGGCCTTCGTTCAGGCTGGTCATTCCCGAGCGCGAAGCCATCGAGCACGACGAGGGCCTGAGCTCATTGTTGACCGCCGCCGGTTTTCACGAACAGCTGATCGAGCGGACCGTGCTGCGGAGCACGCTTTCGCTCGATCAGCTGTGGACGTTTACGCGGAACATGTATCCGTTCGGGTTGCTCGAACGGCCGATGCAAGACGCGTTGCGCGACCGGTTGTTTGCATTCGCGTCGGAGATCGGGGGTTCCAACGGCTATGTTACGACGTCCCTACCGCTACGGCTGGTTACCGCCCGCGCTGATTAACGAGCAAGGACTCGGCCGCTGCTCACGGAACGATCCGTCCAAGAGCCGACCACCGTTCCCACGATTCAAGGGAGTATTGTCGTTATGACCGAGGTACAACGGCATGCAGCCGCCGCTGGATTTCTCCATGTATTGCATACCTCACCAGAAGTCTATAATGAGTGGTCGCACACGCCGCAAGACGACGCAGCGAAGGTCGGAGAGCTGATTCGCAGGCATGTCGGCCTGGCGGAGGCGCCGGGCAAGGCCGATCTCCACGCGATGGCCGCCTACGTCGATTCGCATCTCAAGCATGACGCCACCGAATTCCACAAGGCGCATCCGGGCGGACCGCATCACGTCGGCATCGTGTACCTCATGCAACAGAGCTGACGGCCCGCAAATACCAGGTCGCGAGCTGCGTTCGCGAATTGACGTTCACCTTGGCGAAGAGATTGGCGATGTGACCTTCGACCGTGCGCTCGCTCAGCACGAGCCGTTCGGCGATCTCGCGATTCGTCAAGCCCTCCGCTACGAGGGCGGCGATTTCGCGCTCTCGTCGCGTCGTATTTCCGGGGCGCTCTGCTCCGGCGGTTTTGACTTTCGCGCTGCCGCCGGAAGCAATCTGTTCCGCGAAATTCGCAAAAAAATCGGCTTGCAGCGCGGTGAAGATCGCGCGCGCTTCGCCCAACTCGACGGCGGCTGACGTCAACCCCAACGCGTTTCCCGCTGCGCCCCGCGCGAGGAGGAGATGCGCGCGGTTCCAGGGCTGCGCGTCACAGAAGAGTGTCGTGCCCGTCGCGACTTCGGCGATGAGCTCGCGGTCGTTGAGATGACGCGCGCCAAGGGCGAGCAAGACCGGAAACGGAGCGATCACAAAGTCGAACGGCCGCCGATGCAATGCCAGCAGTTCGCGGACGAGCGCGCCGGTCGCAGGCTTGTTTTGAGCGGCCTGCGCATATGCCCACGCCGACATCCCGACCGCGAGCGCCCCGGTGCGTTCGCCTCCGCGAAAGGCGTCAATCGCCGGACGCACCGGATCCCAGCCGGCGTCGTCCGGCGGCAAACCCGCCAGCGCCGCCGACACCGCATACAGACCGAGGAGCGCGTACGTCACCGACGGATCTTCGAATCGTCCGACCTTCTCGATGACGAAGTCGCGTGCGTCGTCGAATGCACCGCGCCCGAGCAGCGTTGCCGCCCGAAGCATGAAGTTGAGCACCTCGTTGAGTTCGTCTTCACGCACCTCCAGATAGCGCTCCGCCGCCTGTAACCCGCCGAAGCGAAAGGCATGGAGCATTCGGACCGCGCGCGGCATCGTCGAAACGACTGCCGGCAGCGGCTCGGCCGCGCGCTCGGCGAGCCGTACGTTATCGAGGATTCCGGCCTCGTCGCCGATACGCAGCGAAAGAAACGCACGGTTGATGTGGTGCCGCACCGTAAGCAGCGGGCTCACCGGCGGCGGTAAGGCTTCGAACGCCGTGGCCAGTTCGTTCGCGCGATCGAGTTCGTGCTGACAGGTGGCCAAATAGCCGCCGACGGTCAGCAGCTGCGCGCGATCGGCGTCCGAGCGCAGCACTTCGCCGTAGCGTTCCAGTTCCGCGCGAGCCGTGGCGCTCTGCCCGGCATGGTTCAAGCCCAGAGCAAGTGATGCCACGATCGCGCCGAGCCCGTCGACGAGCTCGTGCTCCCGGGCTTGAACGAGAGCGTCGCGGCACACACGAATTGCGTCCGTCACCCGTCCCATCGCGTTGTACATCTGCGAGAGGCGCGCATAGAGCGGGATCAGTTCTTCGCGAGTTGCCGGCGCAATCTTGAAGGCTCGTTCCATCGCACCGGTAGCGAGACGATAGAGCGACTTCCCAGCCGCGGCATCCGCCAGCTTCAAAAGCGTGTCGCGCTCGAGCTCGCGGTCGCCGCACGCCGCGCTCTGTTTGATCAGCCGCTCGTAATCTTCCAGGCGCGGCGTAACGCGTTTCCGGAGCGCGTCGATGATCCGATAGCGCAGCGGGATTTCGATCGGAATCGTCTCGAGCACGCTCTCCATGATCGTCGCATGGACGAAGCGCAATCCGTCGTTCCCCTCGATGAGGTAGCGTCCCGAGACCTTCGAAATCATATCGAGTAAACGATCGCGCGGCCAGAGTTGTTGAAGCAGCGAAAACTCGATCGGTTCGTCGATCAGTGCGGCAAGCTGCAAAAAAGCGCGGATCTCCGGATCGAGCAGAGACAGGTCGCGGACCACGACGCGGCGGGTACTTGCGCCGACGTCGGCTGCGTTTTGCGCACCGCTCTCGCGCGCGGCGGTAGCGACGGCGACCACGTCCATGGTGTGACCGCGGGTCGCGGCCACGATGGATTCCGCAACCTCGGGACTCACCTGCGGGTAGATGGCGCGCACGATTTCCATCGAGGCCGCGTTCGGCAGGTCGCCCAGCACGATCGATTCGTCGAGAAGGCGCAGCGCCGGTTCCGCCGACTCATCGGTACGTTCGACCGTGAGGATTACGATCGCCCGGTCGGCCAGTGCCGTCCCCATGCGTAAGAGCAACTCGCGGCTTTCGATGTCCGTCCACTGCGCATCGTCGAGAACGACGAGCAAGCGGTGGTCGAGCGTTACGCCTTCGACGATTCGAACGAACGCTTCTTGGAAGTCCTCGGGGCGATCGCGCTCGAGGGTCAATCCCGAACGGTACCGCTCGGCTGAAGGGCCCAGGGCGTCCAGGAGCTCGCCGGCGATTCGGCGTGCCGCAAAGAGCGGAAGGGTCGTGTGAATGCGAAAGCTCGGCACGCGGACGACGAGCCAGCCTGCGGCCGCCGCCTGGTCCGAGAACTCCTCGGCGAGCCGGGTCTTTCCGGTGCCGCTGAGGCCGGTGATTCGCAGCGCGCGCACCAGGCCGCCCTTCGCCGCCGA
Organism: Candidatus Baltobacteraceae bacterium; assembly: GCA_035502855.1. NCBI lineage: Bacteria > Bacillati > Vulcanimicrobiota > Vulcanimicrobiia > Vulcanimicrobiales > Vulcanimicrobiaceae > Vulcanimicrobiaceae bacterium. The sequence continues at coordinate 28,345 of DATJTX010000039.1, read as the reverse complement.
ATCCAATACGGCCCGAGCCTGTTCCAGCTCGGCATCGCGCCCCACCAGGATGCCCACGCGGGCTGCGTTAGCCGAAAATCAGGTATTTCCCCGGACGTTCGCAGGGCCGCAATCGCGCTAGTCTTGCAGCGTGGAGGACCCGATCATGTATGCCCGAGCACTAACCTTTAAGGACGCGGCGCCGAGAAATGCGTCCCCGCTGCCGGCGGCGCGGCCGAACCTGATTCCCTACTGTTTCATTCTGGACGATACATACCGGGTCGTGATGGCGGGACCGTCGGGACGCGAGGATCCCCTGGCTGCGCTCTACGCGGCCGATTCGCGGATCGACCAGTTGCCCGGTCCGATCGACCGGGTCGTGCGCGCGTTGACCGCGACCTGGCGCACGTCGCGCCCGGCCGCGAGCGCCACCGCCGTCGTTTCGCATCTGCAGGTGACGGTCGCGCCGCTCCACGGCGAAGAGGGCCGGCGTATCGCCGTCTTCGTCCTCCGGAACGATTGCGCCGAGAACTAGAGCTTCCCTAGACCGCCCGTAGCCACGGCGCCGCCTCACGCAGCAGTTGAAGATCGCGCGGATCCGCAAATGCCTGCGCGTAGCGCTCGTAGCTCGCCTTCGCAGCCTCGTGCCGTTCCACCGTCCATTGCGCCAGCACCAACTGCGCGACCAGCGATCCCATCCCGGATAGGCCGCGGTGCTGTGCTTCGCTCAATGCGTGCGCGACGATCGATTCGGCTCGCGTATATTGCCGCGTATCCATCAGGGCCGCAAAGAAGTTTCGATAGAAGTCGATGAAGCGCTCATCGGGAGGCTCGCCGAGTTCGAGATGACGCTCCGACGCCCAGAGCACGGCACGCGTGAGGTGTTCGCCGGCGGCGGCGAATGCGAGATCGAGCACGACGCCGCGTGCCAACGCGCGATCGCCCGCTGCCAGCGTTTGCTCGGCGAGCGCAAGGCGGTCCGCTATGCATTTTGCACCGCGGCGCTGCATCGCGGCGATGATACGGCGATGCAGCGGAATCGTCATCGCAATCGTCTCCGCGATCGCCGACGCGGTCAGTTCGTGATCGAGACGCACCTCTTCGCCGTCGCGACGGACGTGCGTATCGGCGAGCGCAGCCAGCAGCGCCGCAAGCTCGGCTGCGTCCGGTATCAGCTCGCGCAGCAACGGCAATTCCACGGGATCCGCAAGCAGCGAGAGCAGTTGCAGCATCGTGCGCTGCGCCGGCGCAAGTGCGGCCAACTCGACCGCAATCGCGGCGCGCGAAGAAAAATCCACCATCGCGGCACCGGTCGCATGGCGGCGCGCAGCTTGCGCGGCAATGGCGACGATCTCGTACGGAATGCCGCGGGCGTTCGCAATTACGGCATCGATGACGTCAGGGGATGCACCGGGATAATGCGCGCGAGCGATTTGGGTCGCGGCGTTCGCGTCGAGTTCGCGGAGCGCAATCGAGGCGTCGGCTTGCAGGTGCACGTCGCGCGGATTCTCGTCGCTGCGTGTAAAAACGGTGAGCAGCGGACGGTTTGCCGATGCGCGCGTTGCGGCGGCGATCGTCTCGAGGCTTTCATTATCCGCGAACTGTGTGTCGTCGACGATGACGACGGCCGGGCGGCGGCGTAAGGCGCCCTCGAGCGTCGTTTGCAGGTTGCGCGCGAGCCGATCGGCCAGTGAAAACGGCATCGCCCGTTCGAACCGGCGCGCACGTGCCCGCAGAACCAGCGATTCCGAGGCGACGCGGTCCTCGAGTTCGAGGATAAGCGCCGTCTTCCCGATCCCGCTCGGCCCTTCGATGAAGAGCGTTCGCGCGGACGGCGTGGTCTTTGCGCTCGTGTAAACGCCGAGCGCGGCGGCGATGTCCCGGTCACGGCCGACGAGCGTGGGCATGCCTCCAGCCTCCGTTGATGAGCGGCGCTTTTCCTGCCGCAGGAGCAAGACTGCCGCGCGTGCGCGTGCAATCGAAGGGACGTGCAGCAAAGCCTTGATGCGGCGCGGCCTTCGCGCGTCGAACTCACGATTCGCGGTTTGGCGCTCGGCGGATTGATCACGTTGGTCTTTACGGCGGCCAACGTCTATCTCGGTCTCAAAGTCGGGCTCACGTTCGCCTCCTCGATTCCGGCGGCGGTCATCTCGATGGCGGTCTTGCGCGGGCTGCGCAACGCGACGATCTGGGAGAACAACATCGTCCAGACGGTGGCGTCGGCGGCGGGGACGCTCTCGTCGGTCATCTTCGTGCTGCCGGGTCTGGTGATGGTGGGATGGTGGACGGGTTTTCCGTTTTGGGAGTCGTTCGGTATCTGCGCGGTGGGCGGTATCCTCGGAGTAATGTACAGCGTGCCGCTGCGGCGCGCGCTCGTGACCGAATCCGATTTGCCCTATCCCGAAGGTGTCGCCGCCGCCGAAGTGCTCAAGGTCGGTTCGGGAACGCACAGCAGCGAAGCGGTGGCGGAGAACCGGCAAGGCTTGATCGCGCTCGTCGTCGGCTCGCTGGTATCGGCGGCGTTTCAACTCCTGATCGCGTTCGGGATCTTCAGCGGAGAATTCGACGCGTACCGGCGTTTCGGTCCTTCGACGACCGGCATCGGTCTTGGGATGTCGCTCGCGCTGATCGGCGCCGGCCATTTGATCGGACTTACCGTCGGAATGGCGATCTTCGGCGGCCTGGTGATTGCGTGGGGGATCGCGATCCCGGTGCTCACCGCGCTGCATCCGATCGCGGGGCCGGCCGGCGACGCCGCAATGAGCGTGTGGTCGCACTACGTGCGCTTCATCGGTGCGGGTGCGATCGGCATCTCCGGGATTTGGACGCTGGGAACGCTGGTAGGGCCGGTATGGAAGGGCATCGCGTCTTCGCTGGCCGCTTCGCGCCGGCGGCGCGCGGCGCAGCACGGCGATGAGGCGCCGATTACCGAGCAAGACATCCCGATCGGCATCGTTACGCTGATTTCGGTAATCTGCATGATTCCGATGGCGATTCTGCTGGTCGCGTTTCTTACCGGCGGCGTCCTCTCGTCCATGATCGTGCCGCTCATCATCGGCGCGGTGATCTATGTCGTGATCGTCGGGTTTCTGGTTGCGGCCGTCTGCGGGTACATGGCGGGCCTCATCGGGTCGTCCAACAGTCCGGTCTCGGGCCTGGCGATCATCGCGGTTCTCGGCGTTTCGCTGATCCTTGCGGCTTTCGCGCGCGCGGCCGCGCCGGCAGCGACGCCGGCGTTCATCGCCTACGCGCTCTTCGTTACCGCAATCGTGATCAACGTGGCGACGATCTCGAATGACAACCTGCAAGATCTCAAGACCGGACAACTGGTTGGCGCGACACCATGGAAACAGCAGGTCGCACTGGTGGTCGGAGTGATCTTCGGCGCAATCGTCATCCCGCCGGTGCTGGTCGTGCTGAATAAGGCATACGGTTTCGGCGGCCCGCACGGCTTGCCGGCGCCGCAAGCCACGTTGATCTCGACGCTCGCCAAAGGCGTGATCGGCGGCGCCATCGATTGGAATTTGATCTTTGCGGGGGCGATCGTCGGCGCGGTCGTCGTGATGATCGACGAGGCCGGCCGGCGCAGCGGACGATTCCGCTTTCCGCCGCTCGCGGTCGGTCTGGGAATTTATCTTCCCGCCGCGACCACGGCGCCGGCGGTCGTCGGGGCGCTCTTCGGCGCGCTCTACAATCGCTGGACGATGCGCAAACCCAATCCGGCTCCGGCACGACGTCTCGGCGTGCTGATCGCGTCGGGCTTCATTACGGGTGAGAGTCTTTTCGGCGTCGCATTGGCGGGGCTCATCTACTTCAGCGAAAAGAGCGCGCCGCTGGCGATCGTCGGCTCGGGGTTTGCGTGGGAAAACTGGCTCGCCGGAATCGCGTTTTTCGTCGTGCCATTCTTGGTTTATCGCTGGATCGGGTTACGTGCGCGCAGGCTGTCCTAGGGAAGCCCCGTTCGGCGGCATGGCGCGGGCCCAAGCATCGTCTCGGCGTGCTTGCGCGACGCGTGCGCGCACGAGCGAGATCAACGGCGCACCGGTAAGCTGTGCGCGCGAAGCGCGCACGAGCGCGGCCGCCGCCGCGTCACCGTTCGCGTAGGCGGCATGCGCCGGTTGTGGCCACAGCGCGACGCTGCCGGAAATGCAGCCGGCGGCCCCGTAGCCTTTTGCTTCGATCAGCGTTTCTTCGGTCGACGGAAAGACGCGCAGCTCGGGATGGCGCTCCAAGATTTCTTGCTGTAGCACCTCGTCGTTCGAACTGTCCTTCATGCCGGAGATCGTGCCGGGAAACGCCTCGAGCAGACGGTCGACGAGTCCGGCGTGGAACGTGATCCCGGTCATGCGCGGGAAATTGTAGAGCAGAATCGTCGTGCGCAGCGTACCGACCCGGCTGAGCATCGCGTCGAAGAAGCGAAGGAGACCCTCGTCGCTCGCATCGCGGAAGAAAAACGGCGGCATGAGCAGGGCGGCGGCGAAGCCGAGGTCGCTCGCGGCACGGGTGAGGCGAACCGTATCCGCCAGCGAGGATGCGCCGGTGCCGCACATCGTGCGTTCACGCGGTAGGCCGGCCGCAACCGCTTCCATCAAACCCAGGCGCTGGCCGACGCTGAACGACATCGCTTCGCCGGTCGTGCCGAGCAGGTTGATGCCGTCGATGCCGTCGTGCAGCAGATCGCGATAGTATGCGACCGCGCGCGCCGCGTCCGGTTCGTAGTATTCGTCGACGGGCGTGAGCACCGCCGACCAAACGCCCGTCAGACTCCCGGTTGCAATCATCCCCGTGCGAACGCTCCTTTCAGGAAGAAGGCAAGGTTCGCGGGCCGTTCGGCAAGTCTTCGCATCAGGTATGGGAACCAACAATCGCCGAAGGGCACCGCCAGACGAACGCGATAGCCGCGCTCGACCAGCGAAGCGGCCAACGGCGCCGCGATACCGTAGAGCATTTGGAATTCGAATCGTCCCCGGTTGGGGAGCGCGTGTTCGCGCGCGTAGTGCTCGACCCGGGCGATGATCGCCGGATCGTGGGTGGCGATGGCCGTATAGCCGGATCCGCCGAGCGCGGCGAGGGCAAGGCGCAGATAGTTCTCGTCGACCTCGGCCTTCTTTTCGTAGGCGACTTCGGGCGGCTCGAGATAGGCGCCCTTGACCAACCGGACGTTGGGTGCAAGCCGCTCGGCCGCCCGCAGATCGTCCAGACTGCGCCGCAGGTACGATTGTAAGACGAAGCCGACGTTGTCGAACCGCTCGCGTAAGCGGCGATAGATTGCGAGGGTGGTATCGACGTAGCGCGACTGCTCCATATCCAGGCGCATCGTGTTCCCGCACTCGAGCGCGGTCTGCGCGATGCGCGCAGCGTTTTGATAGGCAAGTTCGGGATCGACGTCGAGACCCACGTGCGTCAATTTGAAGGCCACGTTGGCATCGATGCGCTGCTCGGCAAAGGTGCGCAGGAGCGCACAGTATTGATCGGCGGCGGCGAGCGCTTGCGCGCGTTCGTGGACGCCCTCGCCCAGGATCCCGCAGGCGACCGCGAACCCGCGGGCGTTGACTTCGTGCGCGACGCGCAGGAAATCCGCGGGGCTCTCCCCCGCGACGAATCGCCGCGCACCGAGCTGCATGCCGTAGCGGCTGACCGCTGTGCGCACCAGATCGTTCTCCGCGGCCGCCAAAATTGCCGCGCGCAAAGGGCGTTCGAGCAGCGAATCGATGGATAGCGTGGGCATAAGGTGTGGGTAACTCGACTTTCTTGCGAATAGGTTGTGAGTGGCGCGGATTTGCTCTTGCACGGCATTTGTTCGCTTGCTACCATTCAAACACTTCGAGTAACGACGAAGTGCGAAACGTAGAGAAACGCGAGTCACCACACGCCCGACGGTTGATGTCGTACCTCGGCCGGAGTGAAGGTGAACGAATTCGACGACACGGCGGTCAGTAGGGGTCTGGCAATGGATCCATGACAGGCCGACAGTGCTCGAACGCTACAACAAAGCCCGGCGCCTCACGGCGACGGGCTTTGTTCACGTCCGAGGTATACGGGCGCATACGGGGTAGACGGCGAGGGCTGGGTAAGAGGCGAGGATGCAGACCCGGTCCCACATGAGAACCAACCGCTCGCGAAGATTAGGCGAGCTGCTGCGTTCCCGCCGCCTTTCCATACATCCGCAAGCGCTCGATTTCGGCTCGTACACGCGGCTCCCGGCTCGCGTCGGTCACCGCGTAACCCAGGAGGAAGCCGCCGAGGCGCTCGGCGTGAGCCGCGAGTGGTACTCGGTCTTGGAAAACGGCGGGATTCCGAGGCTTTCGTCGCGTCTGGCTCATCGGGTCGCCGAAGTTTTCGGCCTGGGAGGTATAGCGCGCGCCGGCGCGTTCGCGCGCGAAGATCTCGAAGCGCAAGTCACCGGCTCCCTGATCGAGTTGCAGCGCTTTGCAAGGGATCTCGGGTCGAGCTCGAGCTTCGCCGAATCGGCCGGAGGCGCGGTTGAAGCGCTGCGGCGGATTGCGCGGCCGGACTGCGGCGCCATCTATTCGCTCGTCGACGCCGACGGCCGAACCTCGGGCTATGCCGCCGGCCCCCGCGCTCCTCGCCATTGGAGCGACTTGAGCAACGAAGTGATGCTCGAGGCGCATCAGGCCTCGCTGCAAACGGGTGGCGCCGGCATCATCGAGCGCGTTCTTCTGCCGGACGAAGCCGAGGCCGAAGCCCGGGTCGTCAGCAGCTTCACGCAGCCCGATGGGCAGACCCGGTACGAGTTCGAGTGCTCCCTCGATCGCTGGCGGTCGTTCAACGGAGGATTGAAGGTTCGCAGCGCCCTCATCGTGCCGCTTTTCGAACGCGGAGCGTTTTCCGGCGTCCTAGCCTGCGGCTGGCTCGAACCGCGCAGCATTGCCGCAGGAGAGGTTGAGGTCGCTCGGCTGCTGAGCACGCTCGTCGATCTCGCGTCCGCGTGCGCCTAGCTCACCAGCCTGCCGGGCTGTGAACTGCCGCTTCACAGACAAGCCCTCAGCCGTGTGTTCTGCTGTGTGCCGGATATGCGCAATGCGACGGAGGCAATCGTTTTGCTGGGGCGCTGGAGCTCCGGCCAGCTCTACGTGCGCTACGCCAACGCCCGCTTCATCGAGCTGGCGCGCACGATCGGGATCGACGCCTTCGATCCGCAAGGGTTCTTCGCGACCCTCTCCGACGCCGATCAAGAAGAAGCATCGGCAGCCTTGGAGTGGGCTTTCACCGAGTCCGAATCGAGCTGCGTAACCGTCCGGACGGACGCTCCGCGCGGCGCGCGTTGGCTGCGGATCTCGCTGCACCCGTGGCCCGCCGACGAGATGCAGAACGTGCTCGTGGTCTTCGACGACGTTACCAAGCTCGAGGAGCGCGGCGGTATGGCCGACGTGCTCGCCGGCGCGGTCGAACAGGCGCAGAACGGCGTGTGCATCCTCGAACTGCCCGACGGCGATCCATTCCGGCGCTACGTGGTCTATGCGAACGATGCGATTTGCGAACTGATGCAGTTACCGCGCGAGCGCATTTTGAGCGAGGGAATAGCGCAGTGCGTCTTTACCGAGAACCCGGAGTTGCTCCAGCTGTGCATCGACCAGGTTTCGCGCGGCTCCCGCTTCGAGCACGATGTTCGCGCCCGGCGCGGCGACGGAACGCCGGTATGGGTTCACATGACGATCACACCGTTTTACGGCAAATCGGGCCGGGTGGAAAAATGGGTCGCGGTCTATCGAAACGTTGACGATCGAAAACGGATGGATGATCAGCTCACGCTGTTTCATTCGATCCTCTCGGAGACCTCGGATTTCATCGTGGTCGCCGATGCCACGCCGCCGGTCAAAGGCGGACCGGTCGTCACGTACGCCAACGCCGCGTTCGCCGCGTTGGTCGGACTCGACGTCGATCGCGTCGTGGGTAAGGGGCTCTTGTCGTTTCTCAGCCCGCGCAACGATGCCCAGGTCGTCGCAAACGTCGTTTCACGGTTGGAGCAGCATCGCTCGATTTCGCACGAGCTGCTGCTGCGCCGCCTGAACGACGGCAACGACCTGTGGATCGAGTTGACCGGACACCCGGTCCACGGAGAAGGCGTTCGTTTCGGCGCGTGGTTCTTCATCGGAAAAGACATCAGCGTGCGTAAGCAGGCTTATACCCAGACGGCGCAGCTGATGACGGCTCTGGACTTGGCCGAGGAGCCGATCGCCATTTACGGCGTGATCAGTCCGCTCGAATTGGAATTGCAGCACATGAACGAACGCGCAACGACGCTCGAATGCTCGTTGCTCGAAGGCCTGCTGCGCGACCCTTCGCAGCGCGTGCGAGTCGCAAGCGCGTGGCCGGTACTCGAGAACGGCAAGAGCGTGCACCGGCTGGTTCGCGGCGGCTGCGGTAACGGCCGGCGATGGGCAACGCTGGAGCTGCGGCCGATGAACGAGCGCAGCGAGCCGCTGGGCTCGATCATCGCGATCGAGCACGGGCTGCGCATGCCCCTAAACGAGGGATTCGCCGGCGTCGGGCTGGCCATCGCGCTCGGCCACGAGATCTTGCGCTATGCCGAGCTGCACGAACGGCGCGACGCGTTTCTCGAAGTCCTTCGGGAGGAATGGGACGCCAACGGAACGTTCAGCCGGACCGATCGCGGCACCGACGTCGCGTTACGGGTCAAAGAGCGTAACGGTTACGTGGTGATGCCGCGCGGCGTGCTGTTCGATCACGCGGTTGCGGTAGACTTCGCGTGGCCGGGAGTCATGCCGCCGCGCCGGCTGACCGCGCTACGCATTTTTCTCGAGACGCTCGCCCGCGCCGACTAACGCACAAGCGAACGTTCCGGAAAGTCCGGCGAAGAGAACCGAGCCCGAGATCACGTCGGGACTCCACCAGATGCCGTCCATGGTGAGCGCCAAAACCACCAGCATGACGGTCCAGTAGAGGGCCGGCATGCCGAAGGCAAAGACGTTCCAGCGCACCGGACCGGAATCGGGCGCGACGCGGAGCGCATCGCCGAGGACGCCGGCGCACAGGCTCGCCAAGACGACCGCGATAAATTGGCCGGCATAGTTCGAGAAGGCGGCCGCAACGAACAGGTTGCCGACGAGGAAGAGGACGGCCAGCGCTCCCGGCGCAAGGCGAATGCGCCGGGCGGCGTAGAGCGCGAAGCCCACCACCAACAGACTCTGCAGAATCACGGCGAGCAGACCGATGCCCTGCTTGTAATAGAGCAGCGCGAGCAGGGTGAGCGTATCGTGCGGGAAGCGCGACGGGTCTAGGGGCGCGTTCATATGCTCGGCCTCGCTCAGGAACACGAATTGCGTACCCCAGTGCAGCAGTTCCATCATCGATGCGAGCGCGAGCAGCATCGGCAGCTGACCGGCCAGCGTCGCCGGTTGGCGCTCGCGCACGAGGATCGAACGTACCGGGCCCGCGATGATCAGAAACACTCCCGCACCGATAAGCAAGTGCGTCGGGCTGGTCAACGCGTTGAAGCCCTGCTCGAATCCCCAGAGCGTATGCTTGATCATGTCGAGGATGCCGCCGACCAGGAACGTGATCAGTCCGGCATACGTGGCCTCGTATCCCTTCGGAAGCGCGTATCGCCAGGCGTAGCCTTGACGATGGAAGTGCGCCGCCGCAATTCCGACGAACACGAAGGCCGCGAGCAAGCCGGCGTAGAGCAAGCCGTGCGCGGGTTCGAAAAACGTTTCGACGGTCGAATGAAAATGATGATACGCGTCGATCATGATGCCGCCCGATGCCCAAAGGCTCGCGACGGTCATCGACCAATCGAAGAGCGTGCTCGGCGCGGGGCGTTGCTTCATGAGCGGGTGGATTCCGCACTGCGCACGAAGCGACCCCTTCACATGCGGCGATTGTGCGTGGTGCTCGCAGTCATCTTTTTGCTAGCGGGGTGCGAAGACGAGGTCGTCGGCACGCGCCTCGATCCGAGCGCGGCCGTCGTGATGCCTTCGCCGTGGCCTTCGGCCGCGGTCGCCGCGCCGAGCGCACCGCCGCGCATCCTTGCGTTTTGGACGAACGAAACCACGATCGCTCCGGGAACGGATTGGCGCGGACGCATCGCGACCACGACCAACGTCGCGAGCCTCGAGATCCGTACTGAATCATTCTCGTTCAACGCGACCCGCATCGGGTTCGGGCAGTTCGTCTTTCTGCAGCACGTGCTCGACATCGTGCCTCAGTACAAGCGTGCCTACACGTTGACCATCATCGCCCGCAACACCGCCGGCGTCGAAGACGTTCGATTGCTGCCGATCGCGCTGCACTAACGGCGCAGGCCGCGCAGGATCTTTCCCTCGGTGTTGAGATAGTAGGTCGACGCATCGAAGCGCGGCGAGTCGGCGAACATCAAATAGAGATACTTGAAGTTCTCGGAAAAGGCGTAGGCCGGAAAGTGATCGCCGGCAATCATCGGCCACGTTTGGATGTCGCGCAGATCGGTGTAACCGTTCGCGACGCGGCAGTTGGCGCGTAGCGCGGTGAAGTATTGATACGCGGTCCGGCGATAGTTCGCATCGCCGGTCAAGAACCAGAGATCAAAGGCCGCATTGGCATATTCGGGCCGCAGCCGGTAGGCCGGGTCGATGACGGCGAGGCTCGTGTAGTCGATGACCTCAGGGATCAGCGTGTAGCGGTCCAGTACGCCGGTCCAAGAGTCGTAGAACGCTTCGCCGATCGCGCGATCGCCGCCCTTGGCGACCAGCTCGGCGTAAAACGAGGCGAGCTCGGTGATCTGCGTGGTGCCCGCCGGCGCACCGGTCTGATAGTTCACCTGCCGGAACCAAAGGTTTCCGTCGACGTGCACGACTTTGTACCTGAGTAGCGCGTCGGTGAGCAAACGGTACCACGCGCGCGACTGTTCGATGCGCAGCATCTGCCAGCCGCCCCAGAGGTACTCGTAGAATGAGTCGGCCGGTTCGTCCGGCGCGACGTCGATGGGATCGGTGAAGACGCCCTGCTCGATGTCGAAGTGGGTCCCGAGCAGGTCGAGCTCGGAACGCTTGGCGATGACAGCCTCGCACGCGCGCATCGATGCACGCAGATACTTCGGATCGCCGGTCAGGCGCGAGAGATCGCCGAATTCCAGAATATTCGAGCCGATCTCCGCCAGATTGCTTTGCGGATCGCTCACCGCACCGGTGCGCAGGTTCGCAAAGCGGTACGGCGCCCCGGTCGGGGATTTCGTGAAGCAGACGAGGAGTCGATCGGCGAGGTCGCGCGCTCCCTCGAGCATGAAGCGCTCGCCGGTCGCGTAATAGCCGGCGAGCAATCCGGCCACCATGCGAATGACGGCCTCGAACGTTTGCACGTTCCCATCGACGTCGAAGTCGAGATGAGTTCGTAGCCAGGTTACGCAAGCTGCCAGCTCGGTATCGAGTTCCATCACGTAGAGCGTGTCGAGCGCCTCGATGATGGAAAGCCCGAAGGAGTGACCCGGAATGAAGAAGTTCGAGCCGGTCCCGCTGACCGGCTTGACCTCGTCGTAACCCCAGGCGAACTGCTTGTATCCGTTCCATGCGTGCGCGAACTCGTCGCGGACTTGCGCAGCGATCGTTTTGGGATCGGGCATCGGATCGACGTCGCCAAGCAGCGGGAGCGCAGCCATCGTGCTCGCGCCCGAGAGAAGAAATGCGCGACGCTTCACGCGGTTTGCGTCAACCCGCGCTGGTAGACGTTGAGCTGGACGTACGAAGCCGCGAGCAGCGGCGTCGAAAGCCCGAACTCGCGGGCCCGTCCGACCAGATCGCCCAGGATCTGATCGGCTTCGACTTTTGCTCCCGCTTGCAGATCGCGATACATCGAGGCCGTGAGCGGGGAGCCGGCGGCCGTGAATCGGGCGCGCATGTCGGCAACGAACGCGTCGGTCGGCGGATACCCTGCGGCGCGTGCAACCGAGGCGCATTCCTCCAAGGTCGCCTCGATCACCGGCGCGCCGCCGGCTGCGACGATCGCGCCGATCGATCCGCGCATGAGGCATGTACTCGCGCCGAGCGTGGCGATGATGACCCACTTCTCCCACATATCGCGCACGATGTGCTGCGAAGCGGACGCGGCGAAACCGGCGCCCTGCAGCGTTGCGTCGACTTGACGGATCCGCGTCGTGAGCTCGCCGGAAAGCTCGCCATAGGTGAGCGACTGCATGTCGGTGAGCTGCACGATCCGTCCCGACTCATCGAGCGTGCTGGACACGATGCAAACGCCGCCGAGCACGGCGCTCTTCCCGAACCGCGCGGTCAGCAGGTCGATGTGCCGCATGCCGTTGAGCGTGGGTACGATCGCCGTCTGCGGCCCGACCGCGGGCGCGAAGTCATTCATCGCGTCTTCGAGCGTGTAGGCTTTGACGCCGAGCAAAATTAGATCGAACGTGGAAGAGAGGGTTCCGGTTTGCGCGATTTGCGGCGCGAGCGTGAAATCGCCGCGCGGGCTTTTTATCTGCAGACCGTGTTCGCGCAGCGCCTGTGCGCGCGCCGGACGCACGAGAAAGGTGACGTCTCTCCCGGCGCGTGCCAGAAGGCCGCCGAAGAACCCGCCGGTCGCACCGGCGCCGACAACGAGAATGCGCATGCCGTTCTTCTTACTGCACGGCTATGCGCCCGCCTGCTGTCTTAAACGCGTGCTCATCCGATTGGCAGCGGACTCTCAACGTGATGGAGGCTCATTATCAAACTCTGGGCGTAGGCTGACTTCACCATGAAACTCCAAATCCCGATCATCGCCTGTCTGCTCGCCGCGCTGCCTGCCGCGGCGCTGGCCGATTCGCACGGTGACCGTTCTTATTCGCGTCCGGCGGCATCGGCTCGCAGTTATCAGTCGGCGTCGGCGCGCTCGTATAATCGCTCCGCCCCATCGCGCTCGTACCAACAGGCACCGCGTTACCAGCAACAAGCGGCGCGCTACTCGCAACAGCCGCGGTACTCGGAGCCGCGCTACTCGCAGCAGACACCGCGCTACTCGCAACAGCCGCGATACTCGCAGCAGTCGTCGCGCTATTACCAGCAACAGTCGTATCACCCGCCCGAGCGGACCGTGATGCCGCGCTATGTCGCACGCGTGGGCGGGCGCTCTCCGTGGCAGTGGAACGGAGGCCGCGAATGGGTGGCATCGCCGCGCTACTGGGGCGGCGGATTCTGGGGCGCCTTCTCGATTGGTCTGGCCTTCAACGACTACGGCAACTACGGCTACTACCCGGTTCAGGCGTACTCGCCGGGCGCCGACCTCCTTGCGCAGTACGGCCTCCAGCAGACCGACTGCGATCAGCCGAATCTCGTTCAAATATTCGGACCGGACGGCAGCGAGATTTGCGCCTACCCGAACGACGAAATCGGTCCGGGCCAATATCAAGTCGATATGTCGACCCTGACGCTAGTCTCGGACTAAGTGACGAGACGAGGTGGAAGCCCAAAGGGGCTTCCACCTCAGCTTTCATGAAGCGCGAACGCTTCAGTGGTCGACAGTTCTTCCCGGCTCCGATACGGAATGGCTTCGGCGCGGCAATGTTTGCATGAGAGCGCGCAGGCGCGCGTCATCTCCCAAACCACGAGGCAATTCTCCTCACGCTACACCGTAACTATCCGGCGCGCGTGAGAAGAATCGGTGAAGAGCGTGCTACAATTATCGCAGATGCGCTATCTGGTCATGCTTTTGCTTGCCGCCGCTCTCGTACCGGTACGCGGCGTCAACGGGAACGTCGTGACGTCGACGCTCGACCCCCGCGTTCGTATTCGAATCCCGCAAACCGCTCGCTTTGTGGGGTCGGATCGTTGGGTTCTCTTCGGCATCTCGAATTGCCAACTCTTCGTTTTCGTGCAAGCGAATTCACGAAAGGTGGTGCAGCGGCTCTACTGGGTGCAATTCGAAAGCTACCTTCCGTCGATGCCGAAGCTGCACCACGAATATCATTCAACCCGTCACGCGATGCTCGGCGGAATGGATTTCTACGTCGACACGTGGCTCGAGCGCGAGCGTGCCGGCGTCACTGTAGCGCCGGATCTGCAGGCGCTCGAAGCGTGGATTGCGTCCAAAGGATATGCGATACCGCGCGGGATCGATTCGGGCTCCGACGAGCAGCACGTCGACGCGCTGCTTCGCGCGCGCGGATACGCGCTGCCGCCGGCAATGATGTCCGTCCGTTTCGTACACACACTCGATGGCCAGCGCAAAGAACTTATGATCATTTATAGCGAAGACTCAACCACATCGACACGATGGCCGGCAGCCGAAAAGCGCTTGATCGAACGGGCCGAGGCGACCGTCGAAATCGAACCGTGAGTCACGAAACGGAAGAGAGTACTGCCATGTTGAGCAAGCGCAAACGCGAAGCATTTTACAGCAGGCGGCGGATCAGACGCATGCGACCGAAACCGCGGTAGGTCGCATCCTGACTGCCGGCGTTTCCTTCGATCTCGATCGATGTCGGGTCCACACAGCGTGGTAGGATCAAGAGCGGATGCGCCGGTTCGTCGGTCTCGCTCACGACCCGCCCATCGCGGATGCAGCGAATCGTAAAAGAGCGCGGATACGGCGGCGCTTGCCAAAAGGCAGGGATTTGATCGTCGAACTGAATAGCATCGACGTTCTGCCGGGGCGCGTTAAGGCGCACGACGAATTCATGCTGCTTCGGGTCAACGGTGACGGAGTAATCGGTCGCGTCGACCGAGTTGGCAGCTGCGAACGCGACAGGAAGCGTGAGCAACGCGCAGGCAGCCGCAGTGAAAAGGATTCTCGACCGAGTAACGCTCGGCACCCTGCACATGACAAGTAGCGCGATTAGCAGCGCCGTGTACGCGAGAAGCGGCGCGATCGGCGCCGCATAGGGTGCGATGCCACCCGGTTCGCCGTCGACCGGGAGCAATAACCCGAAGTGCACGTGTGCTATGAGGAACAGCGCCGCGTATGGAATCGAGGCTTGCCGGCTCTCCAGATACCAGAGCGGGTTAAAAATATAGGTCAGCGTGTTGCCGATATCGATTGCCGCAAGCGGTGCCGCCGGCAGCCATTCCCACCAGCGTTTAGCTTGATTCAGCCAAAAGCCCAAGCCGACCGCCAAGAACGGAAGCCCCGCGACCCAAAATCGCGCGGTCCAGGACTCGGATGCGTTCGACCACATGAAGGTGGCAAAGTACGTCCCGAACAGGATGAGCGAGTATTCGCACACGCGCTCGCGGCGAAGCGTTCCGAGTAGCAAACCGGCGAAGCCGACGAGGAGCAGCGGTGCGTACGCGACGGCGCCGTGCCGCACGCCGTAGAGCTGCATCCCGATACGTTCGAGAGCGATCGAGAGCGATGGCGCGTACGAGGGAAACGCCGACCCGGTGAGCGACCCGAAAAGCCGGTACTGCGATGCGGCAAAGATCGCCATGCCGGCGGCGTAGAGCGCGAGGAATTGCCAACGGATGGCGATCGCGGTCTTGTCGCGCCGCATTTGCACGAGGAGCACGAGAAAAAAGATCAGCGACAACGGCAGCGCGCGGACGTGGAGAAACGGCAATAGGACGATCGCCACGAGCGTGAGGTAGTACCTACGGCGCGTCAACCCGTAAAGCGCTGCCGCGACCGCCGTGAAGAGCAATACTTCGGGATAGATGAGCTGCAGATACGGCACGAACGGAAGCGAGAGCGCGATTGCGGCAAACGAAACGATAGCAGCCGCACTCGGTCCGCCTGTGCGGCGCGGAAACAGTGACCACAACAGAACGTAGAGGAGCGTGAGCCCGACGCATCCGACCGCAAAGTTGAGCCACCGCGCTCCCTCGAGACCCGCGACGCGGAGCGCCGCGCCGTAGATAACGCTGGCCGAGATGGTTTGCAATGGCCGTCCGCGGTGGTCCGATTGCAAAACGCCGCCGTTGCCGCATCCGCTCGAATCGGCAAACCGCTTCCAAACAGCCCGATCGGGGTAGAAGCTGCCGTTGGTGTAGAGCCCGACGCCTTGGAAGGCGTAGCGCGTTTCGTCACCGGCGCAGGGCAGCTTTCCAACGGCGAGATGGATGCCCGCCAAGACAACGAAAATCGCGACGGGCCAAAGTCTTCTAACACAATATAACATTGGCCCGTTCAGACGCACGCATAAAGAAGTATAAGGAATCTGCGCCAATTCCCGCTAAGGCGAAGCAATGAGATTTTCGATCGGACGTTACGTCTACGGCTCGGCGGTGATCGGTCTCGGAATCGTAGCCTTGGCATGGCACGACCTCAGCAATTGGGAGGCGATGAAGGCCCTTGCCGGGCTCCCCCTACGCGAGATTCTTTCAGACATCGTGGGCGCGCTCGAAGTTCTCGGCGGCCTCGCGGTTCTGTGGCCGAGAACGGTCCGAGCGGGCGCGTTCGTCCTTGGCCTGCTCTATTTCATCCTCGCCTTGCTGTGGGTGCCGTTCATCGTCGCGCATCCGCTGCTTTTCGACGGCTACGGCAACTTCTTCGAAGTGTTTGCGTTCGTTTCCGGCGCCATGCTCCTCACGGCGCGATGGGCGCGGATCGGATATTATTCGTTCGGTATTTCTGTTATCACGTTCGCACTCTATCAGCTCTTCTATCTCTCGTATACGGCCAGTCTGGTTCCGACCTGGGTTCCGCCGAGCCAAATGTTCTGGTCGGTCGCGACCACGATTGCGTTTGCGCTGGCCGCAGTCGCCCTGCTCACCGGTTTGTGGGCGTTGCTCGCGGCTCGACTGAACACGGTCATGCTCCTGAGTTTCGGCTTGCTGGTCTGGGTGCCGAGGCTTTTCGCCGATCCGCATCGTTTCTCGAATTGGACCGAAGCGTTCGAAACGCTCGGGATCGCCGGATCCGCCTGGATCGCGGCAAATTATCTCGCCCGCAGAGCGCGTGCCGGCGGCGATGGGTGAGGCGACGCTCATCGTGAGAAAGCGGTGAGCGTACCGTTATAGTCCGCGCAGTAGACCGTATCGCCGGCCACGACCGGAATTTCCCAGTGGATCAGGCCGATCGCCGTGCTGCTCCAGAGCTGCCGGCCCGTTTGCGCATCGAGCGCCAAGAGTTGGTTGCTCGTCGCCAGGAATAGCACGCCGTCACCGACGATGGGGGAGGCGCCCTCTCTTCCCAGGTCGAGCGCGGTATGCCAGGCGGCGACCAGACGGCTGACGCGGTTCTTCGTGACGAGACGGTACGCGTGCACGCCGTCGGTGATCCCGATGAAGACGTAGGTCGTGCCGGCGCCGTCCGTCCACACGCCGGGAATCGAGAAGAGCAGGTGATCCAGGCCGATCGACTGCAGCGGCAGATACGTTCCGCTCAGATGCGCCCGATCGAAAAGGCGTAAGACCGAATCCTTGCCGCCCTGTACGGCCATCAGCGGCGTTGCGCTATTTGGTTGACGCGGCAGCATCGCGGGTGATGAGCTTCCGACGTCCAAGTCGTCGGCCTCCAGCTCGTCGTGATTCGGCGGCGTCAGATATCCGATCAATGTGGCCGCATCGTCGTTCAGCGAGAGGATCGAATCGCCGTAGTCGCCGGCGGAAGCGTCGAACGGGCCGTTGCCGGTGGCGACGTAGATACGTCCGTGCATCGAGGCGTCGGGGTCGACCACGACGCCGGCCCGCGACCACATCCCCGCGCGCTGTCCCGCGCAAGTTTGCGGTTCGATCAACTCGTGATGCGAACTGCAAAGCACGTTGAAGACGTGCTTGCTGCCGTCGCTCAGACGAATCGCCACCACGTGGCCGACGTACGGCGTCGCATCGCCGACGTACCCGGACGTCTGCGCGTAGAGATAGCCGTTGGCCACGCGCAGCGGCGATGCGTTCTTTTCGGTCTGTGGCGCGAGCGTGATCTGCTCGGGAAATCCGCCCTCGCGTACTTCCCGTCCGTTCCCGGGATCGAGGCGGTGCACCATGCCGTCGACGCCCGGCACATACAGCGCGTGCGTTGCCGGATCGTAGGCGGGGACCGACGTCGTGATCTTCGGGCCGTGCGTCGCAAACCGCCAAAGGATTCGGCCGTTAGCGGTGTCGACCGCGTAGGTCGTGCCGTCCGTCGCGGTGATGTAGAGCGTCGTTCCCACAACGAGCGGGGCCGTGTCGGCGACCGCGCCGAGCTTGACCTGCCATCGAACGCGCAAGCCCGCGACGTTGCTCGGCGTGATCGTGGCGCCCATCGTCGCGACCGCGAGGATGAGGGGCAAGAAGCTGCGCATACGGCGGTTATTCGTAGTGGCCGCGCATACGCCCGCGGGCATTCGGTGTTTCACGTCCTGTGATCGATCGTTTCCATCCGCTGGTGAGCGACTGGTTCGCCTGGCGCTATGGCAAGCCGACCGAGCCGCAGGTTCACGGCTGGCCCGCGATTCACGCGGGAAAGGACGTGCTGATCTCGGCTCCGACGGGCTCCGGGAAAACGCTCGCCGCATTCTCCATCTGCTTGGACGATCTCGTGAGCCGGGCGGCGGCGAACGAGCTTCCCGATCGAACGCTCGTCGTCTACGTCTCTCCGCTCAAAGCGCTCACGAACGACGTGCGCAAAAATCTCGAGATTCCGCTCGGCGAGATCGTCGATTTGGCACGGCAGCGAGGCTCGACGCTTGCCGAGATCCGCACGGCCGTTCGGACGGGCGATACGACCGCTGCTGAACGGCAACGCATGCTCAAGAAGCGGCCGCACGTTCTGGTTACAACCCCTGAGTCACTCTTCATTCTGTTGACAGCCGAGAAGTCGCGAGCCCTTTTCACCGGTGTCACGACCGTCATCGTCGACGAGATCCACGCGATGGCGCGCGACAAGCGCGGGTCTCATCTGGCGTTGACGCTCGTGCGTCTCGACCGCATCGTCGAGGGCGCCGGAGGCAAGAAGCCGCAGCGGATCGGGTTGTCGGCAACCGTGCGTCCGTTGGAGGACGTTGCGCGGTTCTTGAGCCCGGATGCGCAGGTGATCGACGTCGGGAGCCGGCGTGAAATGACGATTGCCGTCGAGGTACCGCGCGACGAACTCGGCCCGGTTGCGAGCAGCGAGATGTGGGGCGAGATCTACGATCGTATCGCCGACTTGATACGCGCCAATCGGACGACGCTGGTATTTGTCGGCACGAGGCGCATGAGCGAGCGCGTCACCTTTGCCCTGACCGAGCGCCTCGGTGAAGGCGTGGTGCTGCCGCACCACGGAAGTCTTTCGCGCGAGAAGCGGTTTGAGGCAGAGGATCGGCTCAAGCAGGGCGAGCTTCGGGCCGTGGTCGCCACCGCCTCACTCGAACTCGGTATCGACATCGGGTCGATCGATTTGGTCGTGCAGCTCGGCTCGCCGCGGTCGATTTCCGTGGCGCTTCAGCGCATCGGCCGATCGGGTCACTGGATCGGGGCGCGTCCGCACGGCAGGCTGTTTCCCGCGACGCGCGACGAGTTGCTCGAGTGCGCGGCGCTGGTGCGCGCGATACGCACGGGTGCGATGGATGCGATAACGATTCCCACGTCACCGCTCGATATTCTCGCGCAGCAGATCGTCGCCGCTTGCGCGAGCGAAGAGTGGGACGTGGCGGAGTTATACCAGACCGTTCGAACGGCGTACCCGTATCGAGCGCTCGCGCGCAAGGATTTCGACGACGTCATCGACATGCTCGCGGACGGTGTTGCGACCTCGCGCGGACGCAGCGGAGCGTTCCTGCACTTCGATCGCGTCAACGGCCGGCTGCGCGGGCGGCGCGGCGCTCGCATCGCCGCGATCACATCGGGCGGCGCTATTCCGGAGACGGCAAACTACAACGTGGTCGTCGAGCCGGACGGGCATATCGTCGGGACGCTGGACGAAGATTTTGCGATCGAGAGTTTGGCCGGCGACATCTTCATGCTGGGAACCACGTCGTGGCGAATCCGCCGCATCGAACCGGGAGTCGTGCGGGTCGAAGACGCAAGCGGTGCGCCGCCGACCGTGCCTTTTTGGAATGGCGAAGGCCTCGGCCGCACGATCGAACTCTCGCGTGAAGTCGCGGCGGTTCGCTCGGCGATCGACGAACGCGACGACGCGGCAGCACGGGAATTTTTGATCGGCGGCTGCGGGCTCGACGCGGCGGGAGCGGATCAGGCGATCGCGTACGTGCGCGCCGGAAAGGCGATTCTCGGCGTCGTGCCAACCGACCGGACGATCGTCGCCGAACGATTTTTCGACGAGGGGGGCGGGATGCAGCTCATCCTGCACACGCCGTTCGGCGCCCGTATCAATCGCGCGTGGGGCTTGGCGCTGCGCAAGCGCTTTTGCCGTTCGTTCAATTTGGAACTCCAAGCCGCAGCGACCGACAACGGTATCGTGCTCTCGCTCACCGACCAGCACGCGTTTCCGCTCGAGGTCATCTTCGAGTACGTGAAGTCGGCGAGCGTCGAATACGTGCTCACGCAAGCGTTGTTGCCGGCGCCCATGTTTGCCGCACGCTGGCGTTGGAACGCAACGCGCGCGCTTGCGATCCTGCGGATGCGAGGCGGTCGAAAAGTCCCTCCGCAATTACAACGGATGCGGGCCGATGATTTGGTGGCGGCCGTTTTCCCGGATCAAGCGGCGTGCGCCGAGAATCTCAGCGGACCGATTCGTATTCCCGATCACGTGCTGGTGCGTGAAACGATCGACAACTGTCTGCACGAGGCGATGGACCTGGACGGTCTGCTGGAGATCCTGCGCAGCCTCGAAGCGGGCGCGATACGCACGGTCGCCATCGATACGCCGGAGCCTTCTCCGTTCTGCCACGAAATTTTGAACGCGAATCCGTTTGCCTATCTCGACGATGCCCCGCTCGAAGAACGCCGCGCCCGTGCCGTGCAGCTGCGGCGCACCATCCGTGACGACGTCGGCGGCGCCGGGATTTTGAGCGCCGAGGCGATCGCCGAGGTCGCCGAGGAGTCTTGGCCGGTCGTGCGCGATGCCGACGAATTGCACGACGCCTTGGCGACGCTCGTGGTGCTGCCTGTAGTGCCGCAATGGGCCGCGTGGTACGACGAACTCGTCGCGCAGCGGCGCGCGACGACGATACGCTCGCGCTCGGGCGCGTTCTGGACGAGCGCCGAGCGATTGGATTTTGCACGCGCCGCATACCCCGGCGCGACGTTGGAACCGCACATTAGTGCGGCCACGCACGGTGAAGTGCCGCAGACGCGTGAGGCCGCCGTAGCCGAGATCCTGCGCGGCTGGCTCGAGTCGGGCGGCCCGGCGACGAACCTCGAACTGGCCGAACGCTTCGGCATCGAGGTTGCGACGATCGACGCCGCGTTGATCCGGCTCGAAACGCAGGGCCAGCTCCTGCGGGGCCATTTCCGCGGCGGAGAAGCGGAAGAATGGTGTAACCGCCGCGTGCTCGCGCGAATCCATCGCCGTACGATCGGCACGCTGCGGCGCGAGATCGAGCCCGTTTCCTCGATCCAGTACGTTCGCTTCTTGCATCGATGGCAGCACGTCGCGCCCGGCTCTCGCCTCCACGGCATCGATGGAACGCTCGCGGTCATTCGGCAGCTGGAAGGCTACGAAATTCCCGCTGCGGCATGGGAGGCGCAGATTCTGCCCTCCCGTATTGCCGGATACCGTCGCGAGTATCTGGATCAGTTGTGCTATTCCGGTGAGGTGATGTGGGGACGGCTCTCAGCGCATCCCGCACTCGAACCGAACGACGAACGAAGCCGCCGCGTACGACCGACCAAGCTCGCACCGATTTCGGTCTTTACCCGCGAAAACGCCGAAGCGTTGATCGCACGCGGTGAGTACCGTACCGCCGGCCTTTCGCATGCGGCCCTCGACGTGCTTGCTGAAATACGCCGCCGCGGTGCGCCGTTTTTCAGCGATATCGTTCGCGGCTCGAAGCGTCTGGCCAGCGAGGTCGAGGATGCACTCTGGCAGCTGGTCGCGGCCGGGCTCGTAACCGCGGATGGTTTCGATGCGCTCCGTTCGCTGATCGATGCGAAGCGCCGTCTGGGTGAAAAGGGTCTGCGCGCTCGTCCGCGGTCGTCGAGCGGACGGTGGACGCTGCTCGATTCGGCGACCGCAGGGATCGATCCCGAGTGGTTCGCGCGACGGCTACTCGAGCGATGGGGTGTGCTCTTCCGCGATGTAGTTGCGCGTGAAACGCTAGCGCCCCGCTGGCGCGACCTTCTCGTCGCACTGCGCCGTATGGAAGCGCGCGGTGAGATTCGCGGCGGCCGTTTCGTCCACGGATTCGTGGGCGAGCAGTTTGCGCTTCCGGAAGCAATCGATGCGCTTCGCGCATCTCGCCGAAGCGGCGACGACGCCGAGTTGATGGTGGTCAGCGCGTACGATCCGCTTCACCTCACCGGTATCATTCTTCCGGGCTCGCGAAGCCCGGTCGCCGCATCCGCCGAGATCAGTGCCTAAGAGATCAGTGCCTAAGAGCGATGGCGGCGTCGAGGGCGGAGAATAGTACGCCGAGCGAATAGACCGCACAGGCCACCAGCACCACCGAATTGAGGCCGAAGCGATCGGCCGCAACGCCCGCTGCGACCGGACCGATCAATTGCCCGATGCCGACCGCGACGGTGACCGCGGCGATCGCCACCGCTGCCGTGGATGGTGTACTGCGGGCGCGCGCGAACGCCGTTGCGGCAGCCGGCGTCGCGGTCAGACCCAGACCCACGAGGAATGCGCTCGGAACGGCGGCCCCCGGCGCGAGGGACGCCAGCGCGCATCCGGTAGCGCCGGCAAGTGCGGCAAAGATCATGGCGCCGCGTCCGATCGGACGGTGCAGAATGCGTCCGATCGACATCGTACCGATGACGCTTGCGATCCCGTACAAGCCCCACAGGAACTCGATCGTCGCTTGGCCGCCGCGAACGCCGAGCCGCCCATCGATCGATGCGACGATGAACGTCGCGTAGGCGATGTACGCAAAGCCGAACGAAAAATACGCGAGGCTCAGAAATCCGAACTGCCGCAGTGACAGCGATCGGTGCGCAGCGACCGGTGTCGTGGGCGCGCTCGCGGGCAATCGGCGGGCCGCAGCGCCGTAACCGATGCCGATCAGTGCCGTCACCACGCCGGTACCGAACGAAGCGATACGCCAATCGAGTCCGCGAAGGAGCCAATCGGCGCCGAACGCCGAGAGAACCATTCCGATGCCGATGCCGCCCCACATGACCGCACTTGCACCGCCGCGTTTTGACGCCTCGACGGATTCGAGCGTTTGAACTGCCGCGGCGACGAGGCAGACGCCGCTGGCAAATCCGAAGAGCGTGCGTGCCGCGCCGAAGACGAGCGAATCACCGGCGAATCCCGAGACGACGAGCGCCGCACCGGCGATGACGCCGCTCCATAGCACCGCCTGGCGTATGTGCCGGATCACCAGCGGCGCGATCAGCGCACCGGCTAGATAGCCACCCAGACTCGCCGCGTTGATCGTTCCGTAGAGCGTGTAATCGCCGTGAAGCGCCGTCCGGATCGCAGGCAGCGCAAGGCCGTATCCGAGTCGAGCGACCCCGATCTGCAACGCGAACACCGCGCTCGACCAGAAGACGAGCACGCGGGGTCCCCCACGGAGCGACACTAGCTCGCTCGTTCCGATCGTGCGGGTACGGCGCGTACATCGTCACCGAGCGCAACCCGCGAGCATTCCGCGCAATACAACGCCGCCGTCAATTCGTGCCCGCATGCGGAGTGCGTCACACCGCTCGAATCGGGGCCCTTCGTGAATCGCTTCCCCCACGTGCGCAGGGCTATCACGACCGGCGCAAGCGCACGGCCTTTCATCGTTAGCGCATAGTCGTAGCGCACCGGGTGCTGCTGATAGGCGCGCTTCTTGAGGACACCCTCGGCGACGAGCTTCTTGAGGCGCGCGGCCAAAATGTTATCGGCGATCCCCGTCGCCTTGAATTCATCGAAGCGGCGCGCGCCGAGCAACGCATCGCGGACAATGAGCAGCGTCCACCACTCCCCGACGATTTCGAGCGAGCGAGCGATGGGACACGGGATCTGTGCCGAGAGATTGGCGTGTTGCATCGAATTTCAGTGTAGCTACTTGCATCACGCAAGTCAACGCAGTATAGTCACTTGCATGATGCTAGACACGTTCGGAGCCGTTACCGCCGGCGCCTCGCTCGCCGCGATCGTAGCCGCAACCATCGGCAATCGTCCTGCCCCTCTCTGGAATCGCGCCGTGTTCGCGGCGGTGGCCGGCGGGTGGATCGGGCTGATCGCAGCCCTCACCGCGAACGGCGACGCAAAAGACTTCCGGGTCTTCGTCGCGCTGTTTGCCGCAAGTCTGATCGCTGCACCGTTTGTATGGCGCGGCGTAGCGTCGCGGACATTCGTTGCGCTCAACGTCATCCGCATTCTCGGTGTAGAGTTCGTGCTGCTTGCCTTTGCCGGAGCACTCGGCGGCCCGTTTCCATATTTCGCCGGCATCGGCGATATGGTTGCCGGTGCGTTCGCTCTTCCGGTCGCGTTGAGCATGAGAGGGGAGAACGCGAATGACCCGCGCGTGCTGGCGTGGAACGCGTGGGGGCTGCTCGACCTCTTGGTTGCGGTAGCGCTCGGCGTTACGTCCGCCAACGGGTTTCCGCTGCAGGTGTTCCACGCCGGTGCCGGCTCCGCAGCGATCTCGGCGCTACCGTGGTCGCTGATCCCGTTAGCTCTGGTCCCGACGTTCATGATCGGTCACATCATGATCTTTGTTCGAGCGGCTTCTGCGCAGCGTACGATCGCTATGGCACGCTGATCATCGCGGACTGGACCCTTGACATGCGGGCCGAGACGCGGCTATCATTACTCTTAAAGAATTAGTTGCAACCCAAAACAGAGGATTGTGTATGCTCCGCCGTGTTCTCGCACTGTGCGCCGTCTTTCTCGTTGTCTTCGTCGCGAGGACTGTCGTGGATGCGCAGGTAGCTCTCACTCCATCGCCCGACGGTCATCAGACCGTGCCGGTATTTGTCAACGGACGAGGACCGTATCCATTCATTCTCGATACCGGCGCCGACGGTTCTGCCGTTTATCAATGGTTCGCCCGCTTTGCGAAATTGAAAACGGTCGCGGGCGCAGCCGGGAGTCTATCGGGACAGACGGGTACGGCAGACGTTCCCCTCTACAAGATCGACGACTTGGCGATGAGCGATCGTCACATCGAGCACGTCACGGTATACGGCCTTCCCGACCGGCACGACGCCGGGCGCGAAGCGGGCGTGCTCGGCACGGACTATATGGACGGTGCGATCATTGCGTTCGATTTTCCGTGCGGCAAAGTCGACGTCTACGCCAAGCCGGTCGAGTCCGCTCGAGCCGTGGGCGATGACGGCGCGCCGGTATCCGCGGCAACCGTAAACGGCAGCGGTCTGCTCTCGATCCCGATTTCGGTCAATGGCTACGCCGGAACGGCGGTGATCGATACGGGATCGCGCGATACCCGCATGACGCCGGCCTTTGCGCGAGCCGCTGGAATTGACACGCGCTCAGCGGACTTTCACAACGGCGCCGCAATCTACGGTGCGAATTCGAACCGCATGACGCCGCGAGTTGGCCCGATCGGCACGGTTCGTTTCGCGAACGTCAGCGTTCGCGACGCTCGCGCGGAGGTAATCGATCTGCCCGTTCTTCGCCGAGATTTCGGCAGCCGGCCCGCGATGCTGCTAGGAAGCGATCTTTTAGGCAAATTTCGACTCGTATACGATCATCAGGCACGTCGTATCTGGATCCGTGCTTCAGCGTGCGCTGCCGATCCGCGATAAGCACCCGGCGACCGGCATCGCGACGAAGACGCATCGTTGTTGTTATCCAAGCCGATGCCAAAGGTGCATTGTGGCGTAGGCGCGCCACGGCCGCCAGGCTTCGCCTGCCATGAGCACTCGCTTGGGATCGTTCTCGTGTAACGCTTTTCGCAAGCCGAGATCGCTGTGCGGAAAGGCATCGGGCCAACCGACGGCGCGCATCACGATGTATTGCGCCGTCCACTCGCCAATGCCGGGGATCGCCTGCAGCGCACGAAGAGTCGCAGGCACGTCGGAACGCGGATGCAGGTCGAGCTCGCCGCGCGCGATGGCACGAGCGAGCGAGACGATCGTCCGCGCACGCGCGCCGATGATTCCGAGCGCGGCGATCCGATCCGGATTAACGTCGGCGACGTCCCTCGCGCGAGGAAAGAGCGTCGACACGCCGGCGAACGGCGTCGCGATCTGCGTGCCGAAGGCCTCGGCGAAGCGCCCGGCAATCGTGCGCGCGCCCTTGACCGAGATTTGTTGTCCGATCACCGCGCGCACGGCGACCTCGAAGCCGTCGAATGCGCCGGGCACGCGCAATCCCGGACGCCGCGCCGCGATCGGACCGAGCACCGCGGCGATCTCTTGCGGATCGGCGGCGAGATCCATGACGTGCTCGACACGCGCCAACACGGATGAGATCACGCTGAGCAACGAACCCGACACGAGCACGCGCAGCGCCGGTGCGCCCTCGGCAAAGCTTACTTCGATCCAGCCTGAAGAGACTGCCCTTCCGCGCTCGACGCGCAACGCGCGCCGGTAAACACCCTCGCCGACTTCCTCCACGCCGCAAATCGTACGCGCGCCTAGGAACGCGAGGAGCGACGGCCAGTCGTACGGCGGTCGAAAGGCGAGTGTGAACGCCATTGCGTCGAATTGCGAATCGAGAGAGGTGGTTTGCGCACGCGCGCGCAGATTTGCGGGATTGAGCCGGTACCGCTGCTTGAAGAGCGCGTTGAAGCGCCGCAAACTTCCGAAGCCGCTGGCGTACGCGACCTGCGTTACGCTGAGCTGCGTGTCGGTCAACAAGCGTTTCGCGAGCAGCAGCCGGTGCGTCTGAGCATAGGCGATCGGCGAGACGCCGAAGCGCGCGTTGAACGCGCGCCGCAGGTGACGATCGGTCGTCCGCAGCGCGGCGGCCAGATCGGCAAGACTGCCGCCTTCGAGGGCGCCGTCGCCGATTGCGCTCGCCGCTGCCTGCGCCAGCCGCGAACCCGCGTCGACGCTCGAGCTCCCCGGTGCAAGTTCAGGCCGGCATCGCAGACACGGACGGTGACCGCGAGCCTCGGCCGCCGCCGCGTTCGTGTAGAATTCGCAGTTCTCGCGCTTGGGTGTCTTGACCGTGCAAATCGGACGGCAGTAGACGCGCGTGGTCCGCACGGCGACGAAAAAGCGCCCGTCGAAACGCAGATCGCGTGCGCGCAGCGCGGCGTAGCATGCCGCGGAGTCGAGCATCACGGCAGGATGTGCCCGCGGTCCGCGGAGAGCGTCAGTCCGTTCGCGCCGTTCGCTGCGCCTACTGCGCGGGCGGCACGCGGATATCCGAGCCGCGTCGCCGGCTCACCATAACTCACCGTACGGCCGCTTGGGATGCGCCGGAGCAGCCGTACTGCACGTTCAGCAGATCGCGCATGCGTGCTTCGTGATCCACCCAGTCGAGTGCGCGCAGGCGGCCGTTGTCGTCGGTCACGATGATCAGCGGTCCGATTGGGCTTGGCACATGCGCGCTGCTGAAGACGAGCTCGCGCGTTGCGTTCATGCGACCTTGGTGCCCCGAAACTCGACTTCGAGTCGCCAGGTCTTTCCGTCGGTCTCGAGTGCCTCGCCCGACCACCGAAACGAGCGTTCCGTGATCTCGCTGAAGTTCCATCGAACCGGCGTCCCGTCCGCGTGGCGTCCGATCTGCACGATGCGCTCGCGATCGCCACGCGCCGTCAACTCGGTTCGCGCCCCGCTCACCGGATTGATCCACGTCACGCGCCACCCGCCGATCTGCGCATCCCAAACGCACAGCGTCGTGCCGTAGCGGTTTCCCGCTTTCGGTGTACCCGCCCTCCGCTGCGAGCGCCGTGGAATGGCCCACACGAGCTGCACCGCGAGCGACCAGCGCCTCGACGAAGCCGGCCGTCTCCCGCACCGTTGTCGTCATCATATTCTCCTTGAAACACGCAATGCTGCTTTCGATGATCGTAACGCCTTGCGTGTGCGCAGGCTCGCCGTTTTCGGACCCCATCCTCTAAGGCACGCTCCGGAGCGCTGACCCCGAACGCTGAGTTCAAGAGGGAGTACGTCAGTGCGGCGAATGCGGGTGGCTCGTGCCCGGCGTCAGTGACTAGGGATTCGTTTTGGGTGCTGGAGCCGCCAGCATCGCATCGATCTTCGCCATTCTAGTCTTGCTAATGCCCGCTTGGCGGAAAATGGCGTCAAGCGCTGCGTAATCCGACGGTGCGCCCGCCGCAGCAAAGCCTTTCAGGTGCATCTGAAGGGCCCCCATCGCCAGCAAATCAAGAACAGAAACATCATGAAAATGATATGCCTGCTGGAGCTTCAATGCGTTCGCCTGTAATGCAGCCGCGTATTTTGCACGCTCCTTAGGATCCTGAATCTGATCCGGAGGCAAGTTGCAGGTAACAGACCCGTGGGGCGGTAGCACGCAAATAGTCGCCACATCTGCGGGG